>JAUZEY010000313.1 GCA_030838785.1 Actinomycetota bacterium
TCGACGTGGCCATCGGGGTGGCGGGGCTGGCGGCGGTGGTCGACCTGCGGGGAACCGAGGACAGCCGGGGCCGGGCCCTTCAGGTGACCGAGGTGGCGGTGGCGGACGAGGTCGCCTCGGCCGCCGAACTGGTGATGGGCAAGGCCCGGGGCATCCCCGCCGCCCTCGTCCGGGGCCTCGACGCCGCCTGGCTGCGCGCCTCTTCTATCAAAGTGCTGATCCGCCCGTCCGCCGAAGACCTGTTCCGGTAGAGCAGCCGTTACCGGCAGTCGCGGGGTGCTCACCGGACACGGCCGGCGGACGAAGTCCGCTACGGAGGAGCCCGGCGGAGCCGGGCGGGAGGCGGCGAAAGCCGCCCAGAAAGACGGAGGGGGAGGATCGTGGTCCTCCCCCTCCGTCGGGACTTCGTCGACTGGCTGCTGCTACAGGACGCCGCCGTTCAAGAGGCCGCCGCCGAGCAGGTGGTTCACGCCGAGGAGGCCGCCGTCGTCGCCGCCGAGGAGGCCGTCGAGCAGGCCGCTTCCGGTCCCACCGTCGCCGTCGCCTTCACCGACCTGGCCGCTGGTGTCGTTGCCGTTGGTGGTGGAGACGATCTTCAGGTCCTTGCCCACGTTCTTGCCGCTGGCCCGGCACACCGACTGGGCCACGGTCACGTCGCCCTTGCCGAGGATCCCGTCGAGGACGAGGTGCAGGGCGTTGACCGTCACCGTGACCTGGTTGCCGTGGGCGCCCGAGGTCTTCTCGACCTTCTGCTCGTTGAGGATCAGGTCACCGACGAGCGGGACCGAGAGCCGGCTGTTGGGCCGGGCGGCGAGGGCCAGCATGTCGGCCCCGACGAGCCCGTTGAGGACCGACCCGTCGGCGAAGACGATGTCGCTCTCGATGTTGACCCCGTCGCTCGACACCTCGCACCCCGACTTGAGCACCTTGACCAGCAGCTCGCCGAGCAGGTGGAGCTTGACCGTGGCCACCCGGGCCGAGGCCTTCGAGTACACCCCCTTGGCGACCTTGGTCTGGGCGCCGGTGGCCAGCACGAGGGCCTCGAGCAGCGGTGGCACCTCGACCTTGGCCACGTTGGCGTACCGGGGGCCGGCGTCGCCGGACAGACGCAGCCGGGCCAGGGGGCCGACGTCGAGGGGCAGGGCGCCGAGCACGTCGACATCGACGTCGAGGGCGAAGGCCGCCGCCTTGGCCGTCCCGGCCAGGCCGCCGCCGCCACCACCGCCACCGCCACGTTCGGCAGCCGCCGGCACCACAGCGGAAGCCATGAGCCCCAGGACGGCGATCGCCACGACCCCGTGGCGCCGCAGTCTCATGTCTCTGACCTTCATCACGCCATACCTCCGAAGTCTTTCGCACACCACGATCCGTGTTCACGGATGGGCCCCACATCGGGAGAGTGCCAGACCGGGCGAACGGTGCAAATGGCTCATCGGTACCCTCCGAGTACCGGGCCCGGTACCGGTACTGGAGTCCGCTTGAGGGGGAGTTGTGCACTCAAGTGGCACATGTGAGGTGGACTTGGCTACCCTGTTCAGAACCGCCCGACCGGCCAGGTCGACCGGCGCGAGCGGCCCGCTCCACGCGGTCGTCCTCTCGGACAGTGGCCGGGCGGGGTGGAGGAGGTGACCGGGATGGGCCGAATCCGCTGTGTTCTCGGAGACCGCTCGGTGTTCTTCACCGAGGGCCTCCGGGCGATCCTCCGCCAGAGCTCGGTCGCGACCATCATCGGCACGACGCAGTGCCCGGAGGACGTGCCGGCCCTGGTCGGCCGGACTGAGCCCGACGTCGTGCTGGTCAGCTTCGAGCCGCCGCCGGCCTCGCTGGCACTGGCCCGGGTGATTCCCGACGTCCCCGTCCTCGTCCTGACGTGGTCCCGCCGGGAGGACGACCTGCTGGACGCCCTCCGGGCCGGGGCGACCGGATTCCTCCACAAAGAGGTGGAGCCCGACGACCTGCTGCGGGCCATCGAGGCCGTGGCCGCCGGCCGCACCGCCTTCCCGCCCGGCTGGGAGCGGCTGCTGGTGAGCCGCCTCGACGGGCACCGGCCTCCCGGCCACCGCCTGCGGGACCCCGTGACCCTCACGCAGCGGGAACGGGACATCGTGCAGCTGATCGTCGACGGGCACTCCAACAAGGCGCTGGCCGCTGCGCTGGGGATCGCCCACCAGACGGCCAAGAACCACGTCCGGCACGTGATGGCCAAGCTCCGGGTGACGTCGCGGGTGCAGCTGGTGGCCTGGGCCCTGGAACGGGGCTACGTCCCGACCCAGACCGCCGCCACGGCCTAGACCTCAGGCCTCCCGGGCCTGGAACCAGGCGAGGGTGCGGCCCAGCCCGTCGTCGAGGGTGTGGGCCGGCTTCCATCCCAGCTGCTCGCCCACGAGCGTCGGGTCGAGGGCCGAGCGGGCCAGCTCCCCCGGACGGGCCGGGGCGTAGACGGCCGGCTCGGCGAAGCCGGTCAGGCGGGCCATGGCGGCGAAGAGATCGTTGACGCTCGTCTCGGTGCCGGTGCCGACGTTGGCCAGGAGCCCGCTGCCGCCGAAGCGGGCCCGGGCGAAAGCGTCGACGACGTCGTCGACGAACACGAAGTCCCGGGTCTGGGTGCCGTCGCCGAAGATGGTGGGAGTCTCCCCCGCCAGGAGCTTCCCGGCGAAGATGGCGACGACGCCGGCCTCACCGTGCGGGTCCTGCCGGGGGCCGTAGACGTTGGCCAGGGCCAGGACAGTGGAGTCGAGGCCCCGGATCTCCCGGTAGTAGTGGAGGTAGTCGCCGACCGCCTTCTTGGCCACGCCGTAGGGCGACACGGGTCGCCGGGCGGCCGTCTCGTTCACGGGCAGGGCGTCGGGCACGCCGTAGAGCGTGCCGCCCGAACCGGCGAAGACGACCTTGCGGGTGCCGGCGGCCAGGGCAGCCTGGCAGACGTGGAGGGAGCCGAGGATGTTGACCTCGGCGTCGAAGGCGGGGGTCTCGACCGAGACCCGGACGTCGGCCTGGGCGGCGAGGTGGAAGATCATCTCGGGCCGGCGGTGCCCGACCAGTTCGGCCAGACCGGGATGAAGGATGTCGAGGCGGTGGAAGGAGAGGTGGCCGTCCGCCATGGCCCGGGCGCGGCCGAGGTTGGCCAGCGAGCCGGTCGAGAGGTCGTCGATCACGTCGACCTCCTCCCCCTCGGCCAGGAGGCGCTCCACGAGGCCGGCGCCGATGAAGCCCGCCCCGCCGGTGACCAGCACCCTCACCGGCCGGCCCCCGGAGAACCCGGTGCCTCGACGCGCGCACCGGTGAGCCGCTCGCCGGGCGGCACGACGGCGCCGGGCCCGACGATCGTCACCCCGGAGACGGCCGCGCCGGCCTCCACCGCCGCCCCGGCGCCGAGCACCGAGTCGGTCACCTCCGCCCCGGCGCCGACACGGGCGCCGTCGAAGAGGACGGAGCGGAGCACCTTGGCCCCCGCTTCGACCACCACGCCGGAACCGAGCACCGATCCGTCGACCGCCGCCCCGGGGGCGACGACGGCCCCCGGCCCGACGAGGGAGGCGGCGCCGCTGCGGTGCAGGCGGTCAGCGTTGGCCTCGAGGTACTTGGCCGGGGTGCCGATGTCGAGCCAGTAGGCCGGCGACGGGAGGGCGTAGAGCCGGCCCGACCGGTCGAGCAGGCCGGGGAACGTCTCCCGCTCGATCGACACCGCCCGGCCGGACGGGATGTCGTCGAGGACCGAGGGCTCGAGGACGTAGGTGCCGGCGTTGACCCAATCGGTCGGCGCCTCCCCCGGCGGCGGCTTCTCCACGAAGCGCAGCACCCGGCCGTCCCCGTCGGTGGGGACCACCCCGAAGGCCGACGGGTCCTCCACCCGGGTGAGGGCGATGGTGGCCTCCGCCTCCCGCTCCTCGTGGAAGCGCACCAGGGCGGAGACGTCGAGGTCGGTGAGGACGTCGCCGTTGCAGACCAGGAACCGGCTCGTCACCCCGCCCGCCTCGGCGGCGAAGCGGATGGCGCCGGCCGTCCCCAGCGGCTCCGGCTCCGCCGCCACCTGGAGCGGCAGATCGGAAAACGACCGCCCGGCG
>JAUZEY010000316.1 GCA_030838785.1 Actinomycetota bacterium
GCCCCGGCTCACGAAGCTGTTCACGCAGTTGTCGGCTCCGGTGCTGCCGGAGTCGATGCTGACGGTTTCGGGATCATCGGCGTGTGCCGGCGACACGAGGCCGAAGCCTCCGACCGTTCCGCCCAGCAGCAGCACGAGCCCGAAGCGCCCAAGTCGCTGCGAAGCCTTCATTGTTTTGGTTCCTCCCCCTGGAAGATGGCTGCGGTAATTGTTCTTCTTAGTGGGTGCTGGTGATCTTCTTCTCGACCACGGCCATGTCCGTGGGCTTCAGGTAGCCGTGCTCCTGGAGCCACAGGGCGGTCTCGTGGGTCTGGCCGGTGAACTTGACCCGGCCCCGCTCCAGGATGCTGACGTGGTCGGCCAGCTGGAGGAGCACACCCACGTACTGCTCGACGAGGATGACGATGCGGCCCTCGTCGGCCAGCTGGCGGACGACCTCGGTCAGCTGGGCCACGATCCGGGGCGCGAGACCGAGCGAGAGCTCGTCGAGGAGCAGGCAGCGGGCGCCGGTCATGAGCGCCCGGGCGATGGACACCATGCGCTGCTCACCGCCGGAGAGGCGGAACGACGGCACGTCCTCCCGTTCCCTGAGCCGGGGGAACAGGTCGAGCATCTGCTCCGCCCGGGCCTCCACCTCGGCCTTGCCCAGGCCCCATCCGCCGGCGGCGAGGTTCTCCCGCACCGACAGGCTGGGGAAGACCCGGCGCCGCTCGTTGACCATCACGACCCCGGCCTGGCCCCGCCGGTAGGCGGGCCAGCGGGACATGTCCCGCCCGTCGAGCAGCACGTGGCCGCCCGACGTCTTCTTCACCCCGGCGATGCCGGACAGGAGCGACGTCTTGCCCGCGCCGTTGGGGCCGACGATCCCGAGGATCTGACCGGGCTTGCACTCCAGGTCGACCCCCCTCACGGCGGGGACGACACCGTGGAACACCTTGAGGTCCCGGACCTCCAGGCCTGTTGCTTCCGGGCTGTTCGTGGTCGGGGCCATCAGACCGACACCACCTCTCCGAGGTAGACCTGGCGGACTCTCTCATCGGCGAGCACGTCGTTGATGGAGCCCTCGGTCAGGACCTTGCCGTCGACCATCACCATCATCTGCTCGGCGATGCCGGTCACGAACCGCAGGTCGTGCTCGATGGCCAGGAGACCCCAGCCCTCGGCCGCCTGCAGCTCCAGCATCACCTCGAGGAGCTCCGAGACCTCCTCGTCCTCCAGGCCCGACACCGGCTCGTCGATGAGAAGGACCTCGGGCCGGCGGGCCAGGGACCGCACCATCTCGACCTTCCGGCGGGTACCGAACGGCACTACCTGGATCGGGATGTCGGCCAGCGCCATGATCCCGAACCGCTCCATGAGCCACTCGGCCCGGGGGATGAGGTCCTCGCCCTGGGCCTGGCCGGCCAGGACGTTCTGGCGCACGGTGAGGATGTCGGCCAGCCGGGGCAGCTGGAACGTGCGGCCCAGACCCTGGCGGATCCGGGCGTAGGCCGGGACGCCGGTGATGTCGACGTCGCCGAGGTGCACGGTGCCCTTCGTCGGCGGGACGAAGCCGGTGAGGGCGTTGAACAGCGTCGTCTTGCCGGCACCGTTGGCGCCGACGATGGCCACCCGCTGGCCGGGACCGACCCGGACGTTGACGCCGTCGACGGCCTTGACGCCGCCGAAGGTCACGCCGATGTCGGTGCCGACCAGGGCCCGGGACACCTTGGTGCGCAGGTCCACTTCCTTGACTTGGACCGGGGCCGTCGCCTTGATCGGCTGCTCGTGGATCGCCGCCAGCGCCTGGATGCCCTCGGCGGCGGCCAGCTCCTCGATCGTCTCCGGCTGGCGGCGCAGGTTGCGGATCCGGGCCATGATGGCGTCCTGGCTCTGGGAGACCATGAGCGCCACCAGGAGGATGCTCCCCGACAGCAGGTTGGGGTTGATGTGGTGCGACTCGAGGATGATCGGCAGAGCCGAGAACCCCGCCGCCACGAACCACACGGCCGAGCTCGTCCGCATTCCTGAGGCAATGGGGATGGCCAGGAAGATCACGGACCAGATCACGCCGAACTGGGGCGGCGGGGGCGGCGTGCCGTTGACGAAGGCGAACAGCACCCCGGCCACGCCGATGAGCAGGCCGGAGAGGCCGAAGATCACGACCTTCTGCACCCAGCGGCGGATGCCGACGGCGTCGGCGCCCTCGGGCTGGTGGCCGGTCATCACCCAGTTGGCCAGCGTCTTGGTCTTCTTGACCCGCCACACCGCCGTGGTGATGGTCAGACACACCACGCCGGCGATGAGGAACACCACCCGGTTGGTATTGAAGTAGCCGGTGAAGTCGGGCTGGGCCACGCCCCGCCCGGCCGCGCCGCCGGTCAGCTTGCCGACGGAGAAGACGACCTTCTCGATGCCGATCTGGACCACCAGCGAGGCGACGGTGAAGTAGAGGCCGGTCACCACCAGGGAGGCCAGGCCACCGGCGACCGAGACCAGCGTGCAGACGCCGACACCGATGATGACACCGATCACGGTCTTGCCGGCGGAGCCGCCGCTGGCGTTGTAGGCGAAGAGGTAGGCCGACAAGCCGGCCAGGGCGGCGCCGTTGAGGGGCAGTTCCCGCAGGGCGGCCAGGGGCAGGTAGAGGCCGAGCCCGACCAGGCCGTAGCAGAGGGCCGTGGACGCGGCGTAGGTCAGATGGGTCGGCAGGATGAATTCGCCGGACAGGCCCAGACACAGCACGATGACCGGCAGGATCAGGCGGGTCGGCGGCAGTGCCACCTTCTTGGGCCGCGCCGGCGTCCCGTCGGCGGCCGCCCCCGCGCTGTCATCGGCGACCGCGGCCCCTCCGTTGCGTTTGGTTCCGATCATCACAGCTCCTTCACGCTGGACAGCTTCTCGCTGGGCAGCCGGTGGTGTCCGCAGGAGGTCATGTCTGGATGTGGGCCAGGTCTCGCCGCTTGACGCCGGCGTAGAACACGGCGATGGCCACCACGGCGATGGCGCCCAGGTTCTCGAGCCCCGGGCCGAGGTGGATGATGCCGCCGCCGAGGATGCCCTGCGAGAGACCGACCAGGATGCTGCCGACGAAGGCGATCCCGAACGACTCGAGGCCGCCGAGGATGGAGCCGGCCAGGGCCCAGATCGTCACGAACAGGATGAGGTAGGGGTCGAGCGTGACCCGGGGGCTGACCAGGATGCCGGCCAGGGCGGCCAGGGCACCGGCGACGGCCCACACGCCGACCACGAAGTAGCCGAGCGGGATGCCGAGGGTGGCGGCCGAGTCGCCGTCGTCGTAGATGGCCCGGACATAGATGCCGATGCGGGTCTTGGAGACGACGAAGCCCATGAGGAGCGTCACCAGGATGCAGGTGATGAAGGTGCCGATCTGGTGGTTGGACACGTAGGTCAGGGCGACCTTGAAGCCGCCGCTGTCGCCGAAGGGCGACGCCGGGCTGACCTGGATCGGCGGGAGGATCTTGTCCGACCAGCCGAAGAGGAACAGCGACGCCGTCAGCGTGAAGATCATGACGAAGCCGCGGGGCCAGGCGGTCATCTTGAGGTTGCACAATCCGAGGATGGCCCCGAACAGCGCCCCTACGGCCACCCCGCCGAGCAGTGCCACCAGCACCGGCGCGCCCCAGACGTTGGACATCTCGAAGTAGACCGTGGCGCCGAACACCGCCAGCCCGGGGATGCCCAGATTGACCACCCGGTTGATCCGGAAGGAGGCCACGATGCCCAGAGCCATCATGGCGTAGATCGTCCCCGTGAAGATGCCGATGATGACTGCCGATTCGAAGACGGCTGCCGTGACGCCGATGACCACCTCACCCCTCCTTCATTCCGTGAAACTGCTTGGCGTGTCCGTGAAACCGTATGGGTGTGTTCGTGATCGTGGCCGGCCCAGGCGCTCGGGGCCGGCCACGATCACATGCTCTTGCTCGCGGTTCCGTCGGGTCAGCTGTTGCAGATGGTCTTGGCCGCGGCGGGGATGTTGCCCGACTTGCAGTCGAAGACCGGGTCGGGGAGGATCCGCTTCAGGTCCCACCCGCCGTCCTTGGCGCTGATCCACTTGTAGATGAACTCACGGTTGTAGGAGTAGTTCTGGTTGGCGTTGTGGTCGGCGGCGTTCCAGTACAGCGTCGACCCGATGCCGGAGTCCCAGGCCTTCGACTCGAGCACCTTCTTCTGCCCGTCCCGGGTCAGGTCGGCACCCATCTGCTCCGCGGCCTTGGCCAGGATGCGGGTGCACACCCACCCGGACTGGGTGATGTGGTGGTAGCCGGCGTAGCGCCACTTGAAGCCCTGGTACTCCCGGCCGTTGGTGCGGATCAGTTCGTCCCGCAGCAGCTGCTGCTCGGCGGTGTTGCCGCCCTCGGCGTTGTCCGTGTCGGACGGGTCGGTCGGGACGCCCCACGAGGTGATCGTGTAGGTCTTGTCCTTGATGTACTCGCCGAAGATCGGGCCGTAGCCGGGGTCGCCGGTCAGGTGGTTGGCGGCGAAGCCGAGCTTCGGCTGCCAGTGCTGCGTGCTGGCGTCGTGCATGAACTTGGCCACGGGCGCCGGCCACGAGAACGACAGGATGAAGTCGGGGTTGGCCGTCCGCATGGCCAGCACGTGCTGCGACTCGTCAGGCGAGTCCCACTCCTGGGCCACGGTCTCGACGACCTTGATCCCGGCCGCCTTCAGCTGCTTGGTGGCCACGTCCTTGGCCGCGATGTCCTCGGACACGTTCAGGTACATGATGCCGACGGTGGCGGGCTTGAGAACCTTGGCCGTCCAGTCCGCCACCTGGGAGGCTTCACGCATCCCGTTGGCGTGGCAGGGGAACATCCACGGGTCCTCGTACTCGCTCTTGAACCAGCCCCACGACAGCCACGGCACCTTGTCCTTCGGGAGCCGGTCGTGGATGACGTCGGTGAGCCAGGTCAGCGAGGGCACGAGGGCGAAGACGTTGTCCTTCAGCTTCTCGTAGCAGGCCCGGCCCCGGGCGATGTCGCCGCCGTCGTCACAGGTGACGAGCTGCAGCTTGCGCCCCGAGACCCCGCCGCTGCGGTTGATGTACTTGACCGCGGCGTCGAGGTTCTGCTCCTGCACGCCGGCCAGGGCGGGGCCGAGGCTCCGGGTGGCCGACGTCATGTTGATCGTGCCGATGCGGATCGTGTCGGCGCTGACGCCCACGTCAGAGGCGTAGTTGGCCTTGCCGGGGGTCGCCGACGGGACCGCTCCAGCGGGGCCGGGGGCATGGGGCGTCGGGGCGGCGGCGGTGCCGGGCTTGGCGCCGGGGGCCGGGGTGTTCGAAGCGGCCTGTTTGCCGGCCGGGGTGTTGCTGGCGGCCGACTTGTTCGCCGGAGTCGAGCTCCCCGCCGCGGGGGTCGACGGCGAAGACGGCGTGGCGGCCGGGCTCCCGGGGGCGGCGGCGGCAGTGGTCGGGGTGGCAGCCGACGGGTCCGCGCTGGGCGTGGACGAGCTGGCGTTCGGGGCCGGCGAGGCGGCCTGGGTGTTGTCGGCCTTCTTCGAGGCCTCCTTGGAGGATCCGCCGGAGCAGGCGGCTCCCAACATGGCCAGTGTGCTGAACAGGGCGACGTAGCTCCAACGTCTACGCAAAGCCATCACCTCTCCTCGCCGCCGACAGGACGTCCTCCCCCCTGGCGGCACGTGCTCGTGTGGGTTGGTGGCTCGAAGAGCCGGGGTGCGAATGGAAACGACACAAATCGGTCGATCACTGGCGCAACAGTGCAAATGGTGCGAGCGGGGATGATTGCACCACATCGGAAACGCGCCGTTCACCGGGTGTGAGGGCCAGACCTGGCACTCCGGGGCCACTCGGTCGGGGTCCACAGGCGCCAGAGGGCGAGAATGCGCTGGTGGGCGGGGTCGCGCCGGTCCGGCTCGGGGCGCGCCTCACCGGCGGCCCCGGAGAGGACGCTCCGGGGCCGCCGGCGGGGCTTGCGTCGTTCCCCACAGCCCCTACGGAGCGGCCGGCGGCCCGGACGGGCCAAGTTCGAGGAGGCCGGCCCGGCCGGCGAAGGCCGCCGCCTGGACCCGGTTGGCGACCTCGATCCGGCGGAGGAGGGCGGCCACGAGGCGCTTGGCCGTGCGCTCGGAAACGTGGAGCTGCTCGGCGATCTCGATGCTCTCCAGCCCGGCGGCGACGAGGCGGAGGAGGGCGACGTCGTCGGCCCCGAGCCCGGCCAGACGGGTCTCGCCCGAGCTGGCCTTGGCGTCGAGGAGGGCGGTCATGACGGGCGGCGGGACGACCGCCACGCCCGACGCCAGGGCGATGAGCGGCGGGACGAGCTCGTCGGGCTCTGACGACTTGAGCAGGAACCCGTCGGCGCCGGCCCGGAGGGCGTCGACGGCGCTCGACACGTCGTCGTTGCCCGACAGGGCCAGCACCCGCACCTCGGGATAGTGCCGCTTCACCGCCTCGACGGCGGCCAAGCCGCCGGGCGGCGGCATGACGAGATCGATGATCGCCACCTTGGGTCGGTGGTGGCGGACCAGCTCCAGGGCCCGGCCGGCGTCCTCGGTGCGGGCCAGCACCCGGACGCGGCTGTCGGGATCGGTGTTCAGCAGCAGCTCGAGGCCCCGGGAGAACAGCTGGTGGTCGTCGACGAGGACGACGGTCAGGACGTCCTCGTCGACCATCAAGGGGACACCCCGCCCCCGGGCATCAAGGGAACACCGGAGTGGAGTCGAGGAGGCCGGACTGGCCGGCGAGGGCGGCGGCCTGGATGCGGTTGGCGACGCCGAGGCGCCGGAGCAGGAGGGCCACCATCCGCTTGGCCGTCCGCTCGGAGACGAACAGGGTCTCGGCGATCTGCATGGTTTCCACGCCGTCGGCCACCATCCGCCACAGCTGGCGTTCCTCCGGCGTCAGGGTGTCGAGGAGCTCGGGGTGGCGGGCGACGGCGGTGCCGACCAGGGACGGGAGCATCGCCCCGGGGAACACGCAGTGCCCCGAGGCGGCGGCCAGGAGGGGGGCGACGAGGTCGGCGGGGGTGGTCGCCCTGAGCAGCAGGCCGTGGGCTCCGGCCCGGAACGTGGTCGACACCAGGTTGACGTCGGCCTCGCCGGCGATGGCGACCACGCGGGTGACGGGCGTCGAGCGGTGGAGTTCGCGCATCGCCGTCATCGCCGCCGGCCCCAGGGCCAGGTCGAGCAGGACGACGTCCGGCCTCCGCCGCCGCACGAGGTCGACGGCCGCCCGGTGGTCGGCGGTCCGGCCGACGAGGGCGACGGCGCCGCCGGACGCGGCCTCGATCATCGCCTCGACGTCGCGACCGAACAGGCCGCCGTCGTCAACGAGGGCCAGCCGCACGATATCCAGCTCGATTCCCCCCTCTTGCCCGCGGCATCACCGCGCCCACGGGGTGCAGCGCGCCACAGCCTGCGATCTCCGCCGATCGGAGGCAAGTGTCCGTTCAGACGGATCCGACACTACCGGGACGTCCTCCCAGCCGACAGGTCAGAAGATTCGCAGCCAGGCCCGTACGGCCCCCCGGCCGTCGGCGCCGGGCTCGGCCGCCAACCCACCGCCCATCGCCTCGGCCAGCCGGGTGGCGATCCACAGGCCCAGGCTCTCCTCCTGGCCGACGTCCACCGGAGTTACGCACAGCTCCAGCACCTCGTCCGCCCGGGGGACGGGGGGCGTGCCCCCGACAAGGGCGGCGGGAGCCGCCACGGAACGGCGGATGTCGACCTCGATGACCACCTCGGGCGGCGCATGGCGAGCCGCCTCCTCGAGCAGTTTGACGAGGACGCGCAGGCACTTGTCGGGATCGCTGCGGACGATGTTGTCCCCCGGCTGCGACCGGGTCACCACCCGATCGGGGGGGAGCCCCGAGAGGGCGGCGGCCTCCCCGACGAGCCGGGGCAGGTAGATGTCCGCCCGGTGGAGCCGGTGCTCGGCGTCGAGGGACTCCGAAGTGAGGACCTCGGCCACTTCCCGGAGGACGACGTCGAGATGGTGGGCATACCCGTCGACCCGTTCCAGCATCTCCGTCCGTTCCCCGGCCGTCAGCTCCTCGTCGTCGCGGCGCAGCGCCCGGGCCAACGTCGACACCGAGGCCACCGACGGGCGGAACTCGTGCAGGAGCGAGGAGAGGAACGCCCGCCGCTCCTCGTCGAGCGATTCCAACCGGCGGCGCAGGTCGCGCTCCAGATCGAGGCGCCGACGTTCGACGGCGGCATCGGACTCCGCCTCGGAGCGGCGCCGGTGGGCCAGGTCGAGGCGGTCGGAGAGCACTCCGGCCAGGACGGCGGCGGCGGTCAGGTGGCCCGTCCACCACAGGGCGTCGCGGGCCCGCTGGTCGCCGGGTCGGGCCGGACGAGGCACCAGCACGATGAGGGTGACGAGGATCGGCACGGTCCACCCGAGGGCGACGGCCGCCCGCCGGAAGCCGAAGCGGATGGCCACGGCCATGACCACCAGCAACAGGATGGGGGCGAACGGGCTCTGCCCCCCGCCGGTGAGCCCGGCCAGGACGGCGATGAGGACGGTGTCGACCCCGATCAGCGTCCAGGTGACCCAGGGACGGTGGCTGCGCCGCCAGCGGAGCACCAGGATCAGGGCGGCGTAGCCGGCGGCGACGAGCGTCAGTGTCCAGGCGGCCACCGGGTAGTACCCGAGGTGCCGGTCGCCCAGGACCGCCAGCAGCACCGTGTAGCCGCAGATCGCCGCCCGCGCCCGGGAGATGAACAGGGCCGGCAACCGGCCGGCCCGTCCGTCGTCACTCACACGATGACGGGAGGCCGGGCGTCGTCGCCGGAGTGCGTTGGGGGTGGCTGGTGAAGCTCCCGAGTCTCCGGCAACACCGGCGCCCGCCGCGCCGCGGCGATCCGGGCCGGGAACCGGGCCCGGACGATCAGTCCCCCGCCCGGGCGGGGGTCGACGGCCACCTCGCCGTCGAGGGCGGCGATGAACTGGGCCACGATCCACATGCCGAGCCCCGACGACCGGTGCTGGCCGAAGCTCACCCACTTCTGGAGCGCCTCACTGCTGAGCTCGGGCGGGATGCCCGGCCCCCGGTCGAGGACGGCCAGCTCCACCATCCCCTGGCGCAGGGCCAGGCGGATCTCGATGCGCTCCCGGGCGGGGGAGTGCTTGTGGGCGTTCTCCAACAGGTTCGTGAGGATCCGGAACAGCTTCCGGGAATCGGTGTGGAGGACCTTGAGGCCGGGGTCGATGCTGGTCGAGGTCCGGTCGGCGGCCAACCCGGCGGCGGAGCTGGCCGAGCGGATCAGTTCCGGCATGTAGACGTCGGCCGCCTCGACCCGCTGGGAGGCGCCCAGCGACTCGGTGATGGCGACCTCCCGCAACTCGCCGAGCATCGCGCCGAGCTGGCCGGCGTGGCTCTGGATGAGGGCGATCACCTCGGCCTTTTCCTCGCCGGAGAGAGGGTGCTGCTCCCACCCGAGCGCCTGGGCGAGGGCTTCGAGGGAGGCGATCGGCGTACGGAAGTCGTGGGAGAGGGCGTGGAGGAAGTCTTTCCGGGCCTCGTCGATGGCCTCGAGCCGCTGGCGCAGCGCCCGCTCCTCGTCGAGCCGGCGGTGCTCGGCCAGGGCCTCGGCCTCGGCCCGGGCCCGCTTCCGGTGGGCGAGGTCGGCGGTGTGGGACAGCACGCCGGCCAGCACCGCCCCCGACAGCACCATCCACGACCACCAGGCGGCCTGGCGGACCCGTTCGGCGTGATCGAGGTCGGGGCGGGGCACCCAGAGGATGACGGCCACGAGGGCGGCGGTGGTGACGAGGGCGACGACCAGGGCCCGCTGGAGGCTGAAGCGGATCCCCTGCGTGAAGACGACGAGGACCAGGATCGGGAGCATGGGGCTGGTCCACAGCCCGGTCAGCCCGGTGAGGGCAACGACGGTGGCGACGTCGCAGGCGGTGAGGGCGTAGGCGGTGGCGTTCGAGACCCGGCCCCGGCCCGCTTCCCGGGCCACCCAGACGAGGGCCACCCAGGAGTAGACGACGCCGGCGAGGAGGACCGTCCAGGCCGCCGTCCGGTAGTAGCGCATCTCGTGGCCGGCGACGAGGACGCTGACCATCGAGATGCCCATGGCGACGCGGATCCAGGAGACGACCACCTCGCCGGCCGTCCGGTCCGTGTCCTCCAAGCGTCTCCGCACGTCGTAGAGCGCTCCACGCATGGCCATCCCCCCGGGCCCAGTGTGGCTCAATTGCGGGACTGCGCCCAGGCCTGCAGCTCCCGGATGCGCCTCCAGCCGCTCTCGCTCTCGGCGTCGAGGCCGGCCTGGCGGGCGTCGCGGATGCAGTCGACCGGGCACATCGGTACGCAGAAGCCGCAGTCGATGCAGTCCTCGAGGACGATGGCGAACCGCCCGATGAAGTCGTCCTCGAGCTTGTAGATGGCGTCGACCTTGCCCGGGCAGGCGTGGTCGCAGGCCCCGCAGCCGATGCAGGTGTCCTCGATGTAGAAGTGGCCGATCCGTTTCATTCGACGAGATATTCCGTCGGAATGTGGACCGAGGCGTTGACGAACTCCTGGAGGCTTCCGTTGAAGCGGAAGAACATGTCCCGATCGAGGGGATCCTCGGCCCACAGCCGGATGGGGACTCCCGGCAGGCTCAGGCGGTTGAGGGAGTGCTCCAGGTCGGGCCGGCCGCCGCCTTCGGCGATGCTGTCCAGCATCTCCTTCCAGACCCACACGTCGGTCTCCAGGATGAAGTTCGCCTTGACCCGCTCCTCCTCCGAGACCTCGCGGACGTCGACCAGCGAGTAGAGCTCGAACGTCGTCTGGAAGTGGCGGTCCGTGCCCCGCTCGTCCGCATCGAAGACCGTCCACACGCAGCTGCAGTCGATCTCGCCGACATGTTCGTGGACGGACCGGTTCTCCTCCATGAGCCCACCCAGGCGGGTGAACCATTCCACCGACGGGAAGATCATGAGTTCACCGCCGCCTTCCCTCAGATCGGCCACGGGCCTCAGCCCTCCGCGAGGTCGGAGCGGCCGTTCTTGAGGAGCAGCTCCCGGTAACGGGGAAACAGGCTCCTGGCCAGCGGGACGAGCTTGAGGATCTTCGGGACGGGCCCCTTGGCCCGCATCTCGCCCTTGGCCAGGGCCAGGGAGATGTTGACCTTGCCGAGCCAGAAGCGGTGGCCGACGTCGGCCTTCATGAACATCTCGACGACGGGCTTGGGGCCGTTGCGGGCGTCGTCGCCGTAGAGGACCTTCTTCGACGGCATGTCGACGGTGAAGACGCTGTCGGGTTCGGTGTGGGTGACCTTGAGGATCACGCCCGACTCGGCGAACTTCTCGCCGATCACCGGGTCGGCCAGCGCCTCCTCGAAGATCCCGCCGGTGTACCGGTACACCTCGGCCTCGTCCTTGAACACCGCCATGGCGATCCCCCCTGGTACTGCCTCGGGGGAGGCAGGTTCACCTCCCCGGTGAGCGTCAGTTCACCACGGCCGCCGGGGCCGGGCCAGCCCGCTCCGGGACAAGCCGTGACCCGAGCGGGTCAGCCTTTCGGGTCTTCGTCCTCTTCGTCGAGGAGGCCGACGCGGCCGGCCAGGAGGGCGGCCTCCACCCGGTTGGCGACCTCGAGCTTGCGGAGCAGCGAGGCGACCATCCGCTTGGCGGTCCGCTCCGACACGAACGTCCGGTCGGCGATCTCCAGGCTCTCGAGCCCCCGGGCGACGAGGCGCCAGAGCTCGATGTCCTCCTGGTCGAGCCGGGCCAGGAGCGCCGGCCGGCGGGTGGCCCGCAGCTCCAGGAGGGTCTGGAGCAGCGCGGTGGGGAGGACGGACAGGCCTCCGCCGAGGCTGAGCAGCGGCGGCACCAGGACGTCCGGGTCGGACGACTTCGGGATGAACCCGTGGGCGCCGGCGGCCAGCGCCTCGAGGGCCAGGCCCCGGTCGTCGGTGCCCGAGAGGGCGAGGATCCGCACCCCCGGGTAGTGGTGGGCGATCTCCCGGATGGCGCCGACGCCGCCGGGGGGCGGCATGGCCAGGTCGACGAGGGCCACCGAGGGCCGGTGCCGCCGGACGAGGGCCAGGGCCTCCTCGGCGCTCTCGGTCCTTCCCGCCACCTTGATGCGACCGTCCGAGGCGGCGGCGAGGAGCAGCTCGAGGCCGCGGGAGAACAGCCCGTGGTCGTCGACGATGACGACGACGATCGGTTCGTTCTCGGCCACGGCCCCCGATCCTCGACCAGCCCGTGCCCTGGTGCAATCGCTTCCGGCGTTCATATCGGACGGGAGGGTGTCGGAAATGAACGCCCGGTTGCGACGATCAGGGCTCCCGACAAGGCCGGCGTGAGCCGGTATAGGTCGCCCGGTGTTCGACGTCCTGCCACAGGCGGAGCCCGATGGGATGCTCCATCTCTTCGGCCAGGTGGCCGATCAGTCCGGCGGTGCGGGCCAGGAGGGCGAAGCCCCGGATGATCTGCGGCGGGAAGCCGAGGTCGGCCCAGGCGGCGCCGGCCACACCGGCCCCGTTGATCGGCAGCCTCTTCCCGGTGGCGGCGGCGTGGGCTGCAGCGACGATGCGGAGCAGGTCGAGGTGGGGCGTCGGGATGCCGGCTTCGGCCGCGATGGCGTAGAGGCGCGGCGTGCGGGGGTCCTCGACCTTGTGGGTCGGGTGCCCGAGCCCCGGGATCCGCCGCCCGGCGGCGATCTCCGCCGCCACCGCCGCCTCGGCGGCGTGGCGGGCGGGGTCGGAGCGGACGGGGTCGGAGCGGACGGGGTCGGAGCGGACGGGATCGGAGCGGACGGCGTCCGAGGGGGCGGCGTCCGAGGGGGCGGCGTCCGAGGGGGCGGCGTCCGAGGGGGCGGCGTCCGAGGGGGCGGGCGGCAGGCGGGTGAGGATGGCGTCCAGGAAGCGGGCGGTGTCCTCGACGACGCCGAGGAAGACGTTGCCGGCGCCGAGGAGACCGGCGGCCACCG
>JAUZEY010000331.1 GCA_030838785.1 Actinomycetota bacterium
GTTCAAGTACGAGGGCGAAGCTGGCTGAGCTACCGGCCCCAGGGCCGGCGAGCCGCTGGCGCGATGAGGCGGACGGGCGGCGATCGGCATAGAGTCGCTTCATGCAACGGACTCAGCCGTTCGAGGAGATCCTCACCGCCCTGGCCGAGCAGGACGACGAGCTGGACGGGCTCCTGGCCGGGCTGGACGAGCCCGGCTGGGCCCGGCCGTCGCGCTGTGACGGCTGGTCCATCTCCGACGTCGTCCTGCACCTCGCCCAGACCGCCGAGATGACGGTGGCCAGCGCCGAAGGGCGCTTCGACACCGTGACCGCGTCCTTCGGCAACCAGGTCGCGCCGGCCGGGGCGACGGTCGACGATCTGGCCGGGCGGGCAGTGGCGGCCGACCGGGGCCGTCCGGGCCCCGAGGTGTACCAGCGGTGGCAGGCGGCCAGCACCGCCCAGGCCAAGGCTCTCGGGGCCTGCGAGGCCGGCACCCGCCTGCCGTGGGTGGCCGGAGACATGTCGGCCATCAGCCTGGCCACGACCCGGCTGGCCGAGGTGTGGATCCACACCGGCGACGTCGCCGCCGGGCTCGGCCGCGACCTCGTCCCCGGTGACCGCCTGCGCCCCATCGCCCGCCTGGCCTGGCGCACGATCCCCTACGCGTTCAAGCGGGCCGGCCGGCCGCTGTCCGGCTCCGTGGCGCTGACCTTGACGGCACCGGACGGCACCACCTGGGAGTTCACCCCCGACGGGCCGGCCGCCACCACCGTCACCGGCCCGGCGCTCGACTTCTGCCTCGTCGCCGCCCGCCGGATCCCCCCGTCCGCCACGGCCCTGACCGCAACGGGCGCCGACGCCGACGTCGTCCTCGATCTCGTCCGCACCTTCGCCTGAGCCGGCAGACGGTGAGCGACCTCCTGGACGGGATCCGCGTCGTCGAGCTCGGTCTGTTCGCGCTCGTCCCGGCGGCGGCGGCCGTGCTGGCCGAGTGGGGCGCCGACGTCGTCAAGATCGAGCATCCCGTCGAGGGCGACCCCGTCCGGGGTCTGGCCGCCTGGGGGATCAAGCCGGGCACCGGCGGGTTCTCCTACATGTGGGAGGTCTGCAACCGGGGGAAGCGGTCGGTCGGCCTCGACGTCGCCCATCCCGGCGGCCGGGAGGTGCTGCTGTCGATGCTGGAGGGGGCCGACGTGTTCCTCACCAGCTTCCTGCCGGCGGCCCGGCGCCGGCTCGGGATCGACGTCGCCGACGTCACCGCCCGCAACCCGACGATCATCTACGGCCGGGGCAGCGGGCAGGGCCCGAAGGGTGGGGAGGCCGAGGCCGGCGGCTTCGACGGCGCCGCCTACTGGAACCGCTCGGGCACCGGATCGGCGGCGATGCCGGCGGGCAGCACCGAGCCCATCGCCCTCCCCGGGCCAGGCTTCGGCGACATCCAGACCGGCATGCACCTGGCCGGCGGCGTCATCGCCGCCCTGTGGCGCCGGGACCGGACCGGGCAGGGCGCCGTGGTCGACACCTCGCTGCTGGCCTCCGGACTGTGGGCCATGCAGGGCAGCCTGGCCGGGGCGGCCGCCGCCGGCCTCGCCGAGCTGCCGAAGCGGGCCCGATCCGACGTGACGAACCCGCTGGTCCTCGCCTACCGCAGCGCCGACGGCCGGTTCGTGTCGCTCATGATGCTGGGCAGCGACCGCTACTGGCCCGGCCTGTGCCAGGCCATCGGCCGGCCCGACCTGATCTCCGACCTCCGCTTCGCCTCGGCCCGGGACCGGGCGGCGAACTCGGCGGCCTGCGTGGCCGAGCTCGACGCCGTCTTCTCGGCCCGGCCGCTCGAACACTGGCGCACCGTGCTGGCCGGCCAGGAAGGGCCCTGGGCGGTCGTGGCCCACGTCGCCGAGGCGGCCACCGACGAGCAGGCCCGGGCCAACGGCTACGTCCAGGACGTCGACTACGGGGACGGGCGCAGCCTGCCCATGGTCGGCGCCCCGGTCCAGTTCGACGAGGCGGCGCCGGCGCTGCGCCCGGCGCCGGAGCACGGCGCCCACACCGAGGAGGTGCTGCTGGAGCTCGGCTACGACTGGGACGCCATCAGCAACCTGAAGGCCGCCGGAGCGGTCCTCTGATGCGGCCTGGGGCCCACCTCGACCGGAGCGCCATCGGCCGGCTCAAGGCCGCCGGAGCGGTCCCCGCATGAGCAGCGCCGCCGACCGCGACCGTTGCGCCATCAGCGGAATCGGCGCCACGGAGTTCTCGTCCGACTCGGGCCGCAGCGCCCTGTCGCTGGCCACCGAAGCGGCGCTGGCGGCCATCGCCGACGCCGGGCTGACCAGCGTCGACGTCGACGGCATCGTCCGCTGCGACCTCGATGCCGTGGCCCACAACGACCTCGCCGAGGCGCTCGGCCTGCCCGACCTGACCTACTGGGGCACGTCCGGGCCGGGCGGGGCCGCCCCGGGGGGCATGATCGGCCAGGCGGTGGGGGCCATCCGCAGCGGCCAGGCCAACGCCGTGCTGGCCTTCCGGGCCCTCAACGGCCGGTCCGGCGCCCGGTTCGGGCAGGCCGGGTCGGGGCCCGGATCCGGAGCGGGATCGGGCGGCGGGCGCCGCGTCGGCGGCGGCGGGAAGTACGACGAGTTCTTCGCCCCCTATGGCCTGGTCGCCCCCGGCCATCTCTTCAGCCTCCTGGCCCGGCGGCACATGATCGAGTTCGGCACCACCGAGGAGCACCTCGGCCACATCGCCCTGGCCTGCCGGGCCCGGGCCAACGCCAACCCGGCGGCCCAGATGCGGGACCGGTCGCTGACGATGGAGGAGTACCTGGGGGCGCGGATGATCTCGAGCCCGTTGCGGCTCTTCGACTACTGCCTCGAGACCGACGGCGCCTGCGCCGTCGTCGTCACCAGCCGGGAGCGGGCCGGGGACGGTCCCCATCCCCCGGCGCTGATCCGGGCCGTGGCCCAGAGCGCCGGACCCGAGCCCCAGGTCGGGTTCCTCTATCCCACGCTCATGCGGAAGAGCCTGACGACGCAGACGTCGAAGTCGCTGGCCGAGACGCTCTACCGCCGGGCCGGTCTCGGTCCGGACGACGTCGACGTGGCCCAGTTCTACGACTGCTTCACCATCACCGTGTTGCTGCAACTGGAGGACTACGGGTTCTGCGCCAAGGGCGAGGGCGGGCCGTTCGCGGCCAGCGGCGCCATCGACAAGGGCGGATCGCTGCCGATCAACACGTCCGGCGGGCATCTGTCGGAGGGCTACCTCCACGGCCTCAACCATGTCGTCGAGGGGGTGCGCCAGATCCGGGGCACGTCGACCAGCCAGGTGCCCGGCGCCGAGGTGTGCCTCGTGACGTCGGCGCTGCCCGTCACCACCAGCGGCCTCATCCTCCGCCGGCCATGAGCCAGCCCCCCGGCCGCCTCCGCCCCGAGACCGACGACCACGACACCGGCGGGTTCTTCGCCGCCGCCGCCCGGGAGGAGCTGGCTGTCTGCGCCTGTGCCGCGTGCGGCGCCGTCCTGCACCTGCCCCGGGCCTACTGCGCCCGCTGCGGCAGCTGGGACACGGTGTGGCGCACCGTGGCCGGTCGGGGCCGCCTCTACTCCTGGACGACCGTGGAGCACCAGGTCCACCGCTCGTTCCCCGTCCCCTACACCATCGTGCTGGTGGAGCTGGACGACGCCCCCGAGGCCCGCCTGGTCGGCTACCTCCCGGGCCGCCCGGAACTGACGGCGGGGATGGCGATGCGGGTCTGGTTCGAACCGGTCGACGACGAAGGCACCCTGCTTCCGCAGTGGATCCCGGAACCGGAGACCGAAGGGGCCTGACCCGCCGGTCGATCACCGGCAGGACGATCACCGTCCCGGGCGGCAGCTATATGCGGCCCTGGCCCGTTTGGTCCATGGACGGGCTATGGACGGGCTGCGGCGGCCTCGGGAAGAATGAACGGCGTCGGGGGGTTCCGGGATGTGCGGGAGGGAGATGATGGCCGTCGAACTGCGGACCGTCGGGCGCCTGGTCGTCCGCGGCACCCGGCGGGCGGCGCTCACCGTGGTCGGCTTCGCGCTTCTGGTGCTGGGCCTGGCCGGGCTCGTCCTCCCCGTCCTCCCCGGCTGGATCTTCATCATCGCCGGCTTCGCGGTCCTGTCCCGGGAGTACGCCTGGGCCGACTCGGGCCTGAGCTACGCCCGGCGCAAAGCGGCCCAGGGCGGAGCCGGGGTCCGGTCGATGGCCGCCCGCTGGCGACGGCGCCCCGGTGCCCTTCCGGGAGACGACATCCCCGAGCCCCCGGGGTTCATCCCGTCCGACGCCCTGGTGATCGACTTGACGTACCCCGGGGTGGCCGGGGCCCCGCTGCAGGACTCGGAACAGAGCGCCTGAGCCGTCAGCAGCGGGCGCCGGCGACCGTCTCGACCGAGTCGTCGTCGAGGTCGGGTTCATGCCCACGGCGGCACCAGCACGAGGGCGGAGGTCGAGCGGTGGAGGTGGTCGACGAGGCAGAGGACGGGCCGGTCGAGATCCGGTTCGAGCCGGAGGACTCCGGCTTCACTGTCTGGTCCGGGGAGGCCGTCATCGCCGCCGTGTCAGGACGGGAGGACCGCGGCGCGTTCGCAATCAACGTCGGGCGGGAGGGCCGCTGCGACCGGGAAGTGGCGGCTCGGATCCTGGCCGGGGTGGAGGCGATCGCCGCTCCCGGAGCCCTGGTCGACATGGGCAATCCGGTCCTGCGGGACGAGGCCCGCCGCCGGGGCTACACCGGAGCCCTGCGCGCTCCCCTGACGATCGGCCCCCCACCGGTGGTCGGCGCCCGGCGTGACACGACGCCGGCCGGCAGCGGCGGCGGAGCGGCACCGCCCATTGGCGGCCGACCGGCGGCGGGCGGCGGAGCGGGAGCAGCCGCTGCGGCGGCGATCGGGGCGCTGATCGGTCGGGCAGTCTCGGCCGAACCGTGGGTCGAGAACCGGCGGCTGTTCAACCTGCTCCGGGTCGGGTACGGCGGCGCAGTCCGCCTGACCGTGGCCGACAGCGATCTCACGGTGACCATTCCCGACAGTCCGGACCTGATGGTCGAAAGCGCCGCCCGGGCGGTCGACACCGTCCTCGCCGTGCGCGACCGCTTCGGAGCCGACGCCGGGCACCTCCGCACCGTCTCCTTCGACCGGGAGACCCACACCGGCGGCCGCCCGAGGTGGGCCGGCCAGGCCAACCACACCGTCTTTTCGATCCACCTCAACGACAGCCTCGTCCTGGCCGACGGGTGGGTCCGGCTCCGCCGCCACCGGGAGACGACGCCCAGTCGTCGGCCGCCCGCCACGGCTCGGCACCCGTTCACCACCATCGACGGCGTCGCCGCCCACGAGGCCTGGCACCAGATCGAGTTCAAGTTCCGGGGCCGTCTCGCCGAGCACTCCGCCTTCCGGCGCGAGCTCGGCGCCGTCCTCGGCGTCGAGACCCTCGAGCAGGCGATCCAGGGCGGCCACCGCAGCGCCCCCGAAGCCTTCCGGCGGGCCCACGTCCGGCTGATCGAGACCGTCTCGGCCTACGCCGCCACCAATCCCCTCGAAGCCGGCGCCGAGATGTTCGAGGTCTGGTGGTGCGGCGCCCCGAACCCGACCATCGACTGCTTCGGCCGCCTGCTCGACCGTTTCTTCGGCATCGGCCCCCGCTGACCTCTCGACACGGGGCGGGCCCGACGCGCCGTTAGGCTCCCCGCCGATGGCCGAGTGGATCTATTTCATCCATGCCCCGCGGGAGAACTTCGCCGCCACCATGACGGAGGAGGAGCGGGCGGTGTGGGGCGTCCACTTCGAGCGGTTCCACCGGCTCATGGCCGAGGGCGTCATGATCCTGGTCGGGCCCACGCTGGGGCCGGTCAACACCGGGATCGCCGTCTTCGAGGCCCCCGACGAGGACGCCGCCCGCAAGATCATGGACGACGACCCGGTCATCGCCGGCGGCTTCGCCCGGGGCGAGCTGCGCCCCTTCAAGGTGTCGCTGTTGCGGGGCCGGGACTGACCGCGAACAGGAGAAGTCCGATGGCCGACGAGATCGTGAACGTCGAGCAGGCCCAGGCGTGGGACGGCCCCGACGGCGAGTACTGGGCCACCCACCAGGAACGCTTCGACCGCACGATCGGGCCTCATCACTCCCTGCTCATGGCTGCGGCGGCCATCGCCCCGGGCGAGCACGTGCTCGACGTCGGCTGCGGGAACGGGCTGACCAGCCGCGACGCCGCCCGGACGGCCGGGCCCGGCGGCAGCGTTCTGGCCGTCGACCTGTCGGGCCCGATGCTGGCCAAGGCGGAGCAACTGGCCAAGGACGAGGGGCTGGGCAACATCCGCTTCGAGCAGGGCGACGCCCAGGTGCACCGCTTCGAGGCCGGCGCCTACGACCTGGCCATGAGCCGCTTCGGCGTCATGTTCTTCGCCGACCCGGTGGCGGCCTTCACCAACATCGCCTCGGCCCTGCGGCCGGGCGGACGTCTGGCGATGCTCGTCTGGCAGTCGGGGGCCGGCAACGAGTGGATGGGTTCTATGCGAGACGCGCTCGCCGCCGGACGGAATCTCCCGGCCCCGCCGCCCGGCGCCCCAGGGCCGTTCGCCTTGGCGGACCGGGAGTTCACCCGCAACATCCTGACCGCCGCCGGCTTCACCGACGTCGGGTTCGCCTCGTCGGAGCAACCCTTCAACGTCGGGGCCGACCCCGACGACGCCTACCGTTTCGCCGTCGGGATGGCGCCGGTGCAGTGGCTGCTGGCCGACCTCGACGAGGCGACCAAGGCCGAGGCCCTCGAGGGCCTGCGGGCCACCATCGCCGCCCACCAGACCGCCGACGGCATCGTCTTCGGCTCCGCCGCCTGGGTCGTCACCGCCCGGAAGCCCTGAGGCGGCGCACGGACGTCCGGGTCCGCCGCGTTCCGGCGTTCGTTTTCCGCTGCATTCCGGCAAATGAACGCCAGTTGCGTGGGGTAGCCGAAGCGCGGCTCATCGGCTGGGGGCCGGCTTCAGATGGATCCAGATGGGGGTGTCCACACCGAGCCGTCGCTTTGGGGAAGGACGGTGCGGGCGATGTCCTCGATGTGGCAGAGGTGGAGCAGATCGGGGTCGGAGGTGGCCAGCGGCTCGGCTCGGGATCGAGCTGCTTCGGCGGCGATGCAGTCGGCCATGCTGACCGCGCATCGGCTGCGGTGGTAGCGACGGGCTCGGAGGCGGCCGGCGGCGGCGCCGAGGGCGGGACTGACCGGGATCCCGTCGAGAAGCCCGAGTTGGGCGACGTCCAAGGTGGCGTCCTCTTCGTCGACCCCGAGGATCCGGATCAGGTGGTCGAGCACCTCGGCGACGCCCACCGTGGTCAGGGCGGCACCGCGCCGCTCGAGGAGGGGGTTGACCTCGGGGGCGGCGGGCTCGGCTCGGAGGAACGCGATGACGGCATAGGCGTCGAGGACGGTCAACGGTTGGAGGCCCGAGCTGATTCCTCCCGGCGTGCTCGCCGCCGGGCCTGGTCGACGGTTGGACCCCGGCCTTTGTACTTACCTTCGAGGTCATCTACTGGGTCGTCGGGGAGGGGACGCATCACGACGCGGTCCCCGAAGTCCACGACGACGACCCGCCGGGCGTTCCAGCGAGCCCGCGTATCGGCCGGAATCGAGACTTGCCCGTTCTGCGAGACGGTCATCACGTAGCTGGTCATTGTCACGCCGTCATTGTATGCGATTTGAGTCTCGTTGTATGAGGATAATCACCAAG
>JAUZEY010000339.1 GCA_030838785.1 Actinomycetota bacterium
GCCTACGGGGTCCAGGGCGCGCCGGCCACGTTCTTCATCCGCTCCGACGGCACGATCGCCGGCGACCTGCTCGGGCCCGTCTCGATCGGCATCCTCGACAAGCAGTTCCGCAAGATCGCCGGCTGACAACGGAGCATCCGGCGTTCTTTTCGGTCACCCGGCCGTCCGAAAAGAACGCCGACTACTCCTCCTCCCAGCGGAAGCTGCGGGCGGCGAGGAGCGGGGCGATCACGGCCCAGCCGATCAGGATCGAGAGGCGGGCGCCGGGGATCCCCGTTCCGGTCAGCGCACCGCGGAGGCATTCGGCCAGAGGAGCGGCGGGGAGCACCCGGGCGACGTCCTGCAGGGCGAGGGGGAGCTTGCCCAGGGGGTAGGCCATCCCGCCCAGCACGAGGAGCAGCAGGTAGCCGCCGTTGGCCACGGCCAGGGTGGCCTCGGCCCGGAGGGTGCCGGCCATGAGCAGGCCGAGGCCGGAGAAGGCAATGGTGCCGATGATCATCACCAGCACCGCGGCCGGGATGCCGCCCGCCGGCGACCAACCCAGGAGCAGCGCCGCGATCACGATGACGGCGGCCTGGATGACCTCCACCGTCACGACCGTGAGCGTCTTGGCCGTGAGCAGGCCGGACCGGCCCAGCGGCGTGGAACCGAGCCGTTTCAGCACTCCGTAACGGCGCTCGAAGCCGGTGGCGATCCCGAGGCTGACCATGGCCGTCGACATCACCGCCAGGGCCAGCACGCCCGGGACGAGGAAGTCGAGCGGGTCGCGGTAGCCGGTGTCGACCAGGTCGACGTTGCCGAAGAAGACGAGGATCCCGACCGGGATGCCGAGCGTGACGATGAGGCTCTCGCCCCGCCGCAGCGTGAGCTTCGTCTCCACCTCGACCTGGGCCCCGACCCCCCGGAGGCTCATGCGGACCGGCTCCGGCTGCGGCCGCGGCGGCGCCGTCCTCCGGCGACGGTGGCCTCCTCTTCCTCGCCGCCGGCCGTCGACGGCTCCGTCGTCACCTGGAGGAAGACCTCCTCCAGGGTCCGCCGGCCCGCCCGCAGGTCGCCGAGGGCAACGCCGTGGTCCCGCAGCCAGGCGGTCAGGGTGGCCACCAGCTCGGGGCTGGGGGCGGCGTGGACGACGTACTCCCCCGGCTTGCTCTCGATCACGGCCGCCGGGGCCAGGAGCAGCGTCCCGGCCAGGTCGGCGGTGTCGAGGCCGGGAGCGGCGGTGAAGCGGGTCTCGCCGCCGCCGGCCGAGCGGGTCAGGTCGCCGGGCGTGCCCAGCGCCACGAGGTGGCCGCCGTCGATGATGGCCACCCGGTCGCAGAGCCGCTCGGCCTCGTCCATGGCGTGGGTGGTGAGGATGACCGTCGACCCCCGTTCCTTGAGGCCGACCACCACCTCCCAGGTGGTGAGGCGGGCGTGGGGGTCCATGCCGGCCGTGGGCTCGTCGAGGAACACGACCTCGGGCTTGCCGACCAGCGCAAGGGCGAGGGACAGCCGCTGTCGCTGGCCGCCGGAGAGCCGCCGGACCAGCGTCCCGGCCACCGGGCGGAGGCCGACGAGGTCGAGCAGCGTCTCCGGATTCTCGTGGTCGGCGTAGTAGGCGGCGAAGAGGCGCAGCGCCTCCAGCGGCCGGATGCCGGGATACAGCCCGCCCTCCTGGAGCATGACCCCGATGCGGGGGGTGAGGGCCGAGTGGTCGCGGATCGGGTCGAGCCCGAGCACGAGGGCGGTGCCGGCGTCGGGCTTGCGGTACCCCTCCAGGGTCTCGACCGTCGTAGTCTTCCCCGCTCCGTTGGGCCCGAGGAGGCCGAAGACCTCGCCCCGGCCGACGGTGAACGTCAGCCCGTCCACCGCCAGGTTGGCGCCGTAGGCCTTCTTCAGCCCGTCCACCGCCACCGCCGGAGCCTGTTGTCGATCAACGGGAGACGGGGCCACGCCGCGACCTCTCAGCGACCGCGGGTGAGGAGGACCAGGAGGGCGGTCAGCAAGTAGATGCCGGCGAGGCCGGCGGCGAGGCGCCGGTACCCGGAACGGTCGAGATCGGCGGCCTGATGGAAGCCGCAGTCGGGACAGCGGGCCCCGTCGTCTTCGGGGAGGGCGGCGCCGCAGAGGCGGCACATGTGGGCGTCCATCGCCATCCGACGCTAGCCGCCGGTCCGGACGGAATCGGGACGGGCCCGGCTCCGAGGAGCCCGGTTACCTGGCGGTACGATCCGATTCCATGATCACCAAGGACGAGTTCCGGGCCGGGGCGACCGCCTTCCTGGAGGGCAACGCCAAGCGCCGTGTCAAGGCCAGCCAGGGGTGGGGCGAGGGCAGCGACGAGGTCGGCATCCTGCCCGAGCGGACCCCGGAGGAGGACGCCGCCCTGGTGGCCGAGGCCAAGGTCTGGCGGGCCAAGGTGTTCGACGCCGGCTTCGCCTGGATCACCGGGCCGGAGGCCTACGGCGGCCGGGGACTCCCCCGGGAGTACGACCGCATCTTCCAGGGACTGGAGAACGAGTACGACGTGCCGGGGATGGGCCCGTTCGGGATCGGCCTCGGGATGGTGGCCCCCACGATCCTGGCCCACGCCATCGAGGACGTTCGCCAGCATTACCTGGCTCCCCTGTACCGGGGAGACGTCGTGGCCTGCCAGCTGTTCTCCGAGCCGGTGGCGGGCTCCGACCTGGCCGGCATCCAGACGAAGGCCATGCGGGACGGCGACGAGTGGGTGCTCAACGGCCAGAAGGTGTGGACGTCGGGCGCCCACTACTCCGACATCGGCGAGATCATCACCCGGACGGCCACCTACCCCGACAGCCGCCACCGCGGCCTCACGATGTTCCTGGTCGACATGAAGGCGCCCGGGGTCGAGGTCCGCCCCCTGCGCCAGATGACGGGCGGGGCCTCGTTCAACGAGGTGTTCTTCACCGACGTGCGGGTGCCCGACACGATGCGCCTCGGCGACGTCGACGAGGGCTGGACGGTGGCCCTCACCACCCTCATGAACGAGCGGATGGCCATCGGCGGCGGTGGTGTCGGCAGCGGCCTGGACCTGGCCGGCCGCCTCCGGGCGCTGACCCGGCACATGGGCCTGGCCGACGACCCCAACGTCCGCCAGCAGCTGGCCGACGTCCTCATCCGCCACTCGGTCAACCGGTACACGAGCCTGCGGGCCATGGCCAAGATGCGAGCGGGCCAGCTGCCCGGTCCGGAGCTGTCGACGCTCAAGCTGGGCCTGACCAACAACATGCAGCGGATGTCGAGCGTGCTCACCTCGCTGCTCGGCCCCCGCCTGATCGCCGACACCGGCGAGTGGGGCACCTACGCCTGGGCCGACTTCGTGCTCGGCGTCCCCGGCATGCGGGTGGCCGGCGGCACCGACGAGGTCCTGCGCAACATCATCGGCGAACGGGTGCTGGGCCTGCCCAAGAGCTGATGGAGCTGGGGGAGGCGATCCGCCGGCGGCGGATGGTCCGCAACTTCGAGGACCGGCCCGTCCCCGCCGAGGCCCTGGAACGGATCCTGGACCACGCCCGGCGGGCGCCGTCGGCGGGTCACACCCAGGGCGCGGTCTTCCTGGTCCTCGAGGGGCCGGAGCAGGTGGGCCGGTTCTGGGACTGCACGTTCGCCCCGGACCGGCGGGCGGCGTTCCGGTGGCCGGGGCTGTTCCGGGCGCCGGTCGTGATCGTTCCCTGCGCCTCCCGGGACGCCTATCTCGACCGCTACGCCGAGCCCGACAAGGGCTGGGCCGACCGGGACGAGGCCCGCTGGCCCGTCCCCTACTGGGACGTCGACTGCGGCTTCGCCACCATGGCCATGCTGCTGACCGTCATCGACGAAGGCCTCGGTGCGCTCTTCTTCGGCATCTTCGACGGGCTCCCGGCCCTGCGGGCGGCGTTCGGGATTCCCGACGACTTCCATCCCATCGGGGCCGTGGCGATCGGGTGGCCGGCGCCCGACGAGCCGTCGCCGTCGCTCCAACGGGGCAAACGCACCGGGGATGAGGTCGTCCGCCGCGGCCACTGGTGAGAGGATTCAGGCCGTGAGCAGCGGCGGGGGCACTCGGGAGCTTTACCTGCCTCCCGAACGGGGCACGATCCTGGTCGTCGACGACGAGGCCAACATCGCCGACCTCGTCGAGCTGTACCTCCGCAAGGAGGGGTTCCGGGTGCTGAAGGCGGGCACCGGGGAGGACGGGCTGGCCGTGGCCAAGCGGGAGCGGCCCCGCCTCGTCGTCCTCGACGTCGGCCTGCCCGGCATCGACGGGCTGGAAGTGTGCCGCCGCCTGCAGGCCGACGCCAGCTTCGGAGGAGGCAGCGTCCCCGTCATCTTCCTCACCGCCCGGGACGGCGAGATCGACCGGATCCTCGGCCTCGAGATGGGGGCCGACGACTACCTGACGAAGCCGTTCTCGCCCCGGGAGCTGGTGGCCCGGGTGAAGGCGATCCTGCGCCGCTCGGAGTCCTCGGCCCCGGCGCCGGAGCTGATCGAGGTGGGGGGCGCCGTCATCGACCTCGGGCGCCGCGAGGTGCGGGCCCACCTCGGGGGTCGGGGTGTCCCCGGAGAGGCAGGGGGTCGGGGTGTCCCCGGAGAGGCAGTGGTGGTCGACTGCACCGGCAAGGAGTTCGAGCTCCTCCGGTACCTGGCCGAGAACCGGGGTCGGGCCCTGTCCCGGCAGCAGATCCTCGACGGGGTGTGGGGCTACGGGTGGTACGGCGACGCCCGCACGGTCGACGTCCACGTCGCCCAGGTCCGCAAGAAGCTGGGGGACGCGGTGGCGATCACCACCGTCCGGGGCGTCGGCTACCGCCTCGATCCCCACCCTCGAGGGGCTCCGCCCCCCGAGTCCCCCCCGAAACCCATCTGATGCCCGGCCCCCGGCGGTCGCTCAGTACGCGGCTCGTCCTGGCCCTCGTCGGGATGTCGGTCGGGTCGGTGGTCCTGGCCGGCCTCATCACGGTCGTCGCCGCCCGGCCCGCGACCCGCTCGGCCGCCATCTCCGAGCTCAAGACGGGCCTGGGCGTCCTGGCCGAGGACATCGGTGCCGGCGAGCTCCCCCGGCTGGCGGTGGCCCAGCTCAAGGCCCGGCTGCTGGCCGACCAGGTGGGGGTGACGGCGGTCCTCCCCGACGGGTCCCTGGCCCAGCCGGGGCAGGCCGCACCCCGGTTGGGGGCGGCCGGCCGCCTGCTCCAGCGGTTCCGGAACCGGCAGGGCGCCACGGTGCTGCTCACCAAGCTCCCCACCGGGGTGGGCCGTCTCGACCCGGTGGCCCTCGCCGAAGGGAAGGTCCAGTCCGGCTCCCGCGGAGCGATCGTGTGGGTCGCCCAGCCCCTCACCCCAACCGCCGACGGGATGCTGGTGGTGGTCGCCACCCGCCGCATCGGCTTCTTCGCCCTGGGCCGGCTGGGCCGGATCCTCTTCGTCGCCGCCCTCGTCGCGGCGGCGGTGGCCACCGCCGTGTCGCTGTGGCTCGTCCGGCGCCTCACCCGTCCGCTGCAGGCCATCGAGCGCACCGCCCGGGCCATCGCCGGCGGGGACCTCGACGCCCGGGTCGGCGCCGGCGCCGACGTCGACGACGAGTTGGCCGCCGTCGGCGCCGCCATCGACAGCATGGCCGCCGAGCTCAGCCGCCACCGCACCCTCGAGCGGGCCTTCCTGATGAGCATCTCCCACGACCTGCGGACGCCGCTGACCTCGATCAGGGGGTACGCCGAGGCGGTGGCCGAGGGATCGGCCGACGACGGGCCATTGATGGACGAGGCCGCCCGGCGCCGGGCGGCGACGATCATCGTGGCCGAGTCCCGGCGGCTGGAGCGCCTGGTGGCCGACCTCCTCGAACTGGCCCGGCTCGACGCCCGGGAGTTCTCGCTCCACGTCGGCCCGGTCGACGTGGCCGAGGCCGTCCGGCATGCCGCGCTGGCCCACGAACCGGCGGCCCGGGAGGTCGGCGTGCAGCTCGTGGTGACGGGCGAGCCGGGGCCGGTCGTGGCCCTGGCCGACCCCGAGCGGCTGGCCCAGGTCGTGGCCAACCTGGTCGAGAACGCCCTCAAGTACGCCGCCACCACCGTCGAGGTGGCGACCCGGAGCCCGGCTCCGGCGGAGGTCGAGATCAGCGTGGCCGACGACGGCCCTGGGATCGATCCCGAGGATCTCCCCCGGGTGTTCGAGCGGCTCTACACCTCCCGCCGCCAGCCCGGCCGCAAGGTCGGCACGGGCCTCGGCCTGGCCATCGTCCGGGAGTTGGTGTCGGCCATGGGGGGTCGCGTCAGCGTCGACCGCACGCCCGACGGCGGCACCCGGTTCGTGGTCTCCCTGTCGAACGCCGGAGCGGCTAGTAGTGACCCGCCGGGCGGGTCGACGTCGTGGCGTACGACTTCGGACGGGTCGAGCTCGTCGTCGTCGACGACACCTTCGCCTTCGGCTTCGTCGTACTGGTCGTCGACGCCCCCGGCGGGAGGGTCGTCGCCGTCGTCGTCGACGTCGACGCCGGGTCCAGACAGTCCGGGATCCTGAGCGGCCAGTCCCGCCCGCCGACGACGGCGGTGATCGGCTGGAGGCCCTCGGTGGAGCACGTGAGCGTCCACGCCGTCCGGCCGTTGACCTCCGTGGCCTGGGTGAGGTCGCCGGCCAGGTACCACTTGCCGATGACGTTGAGCGTCACCGCCGCCCCGCCGACCGGCGAGCGGTGGACGACGCCCTCCTCGTCGACCGACTGGCTCATGACCAGCACCGCCAACTCCACCGGCGAACCGGTGAAGGGCGGGTTGGGGGCCATGCTCGACGTCACGACGAAGTCGCCGGCCGCCTTGACCTTCAGGTCCAGGGTCCGGTTCTCGGTGTAGCTGAGGAAGAACGTGTTGTCGTCGAGGGTGGCGAGCTCGGGCGCCTTCCAGGCCCGGATCCGCCACCGGCCGCCGAGGACCTGCTCCAGCTTGTAGGTGCCGTCGTCGAGGGAGAGGGCCTCGATCACCTCGGGCTTGTTCGGATCGCCGTAGTAGGTGGCCCGGATGAAGGCTCCGGGAACCGGGTTCCCGTCGGTGTCGACGACCCGGCCCGAGATCGTCGCCTTGCCCCCGCCGAGCGGCCGGGTGGTCGACGTCGCCTTGGCCGACACGGCGATCGGCTGGAGCGACACCTGGGTGAGGTCGACCGGATCCGTAGTCGTCGTGGTCTCCCCCGTCTTCGGCGCCGGGAGGGCCTTGCCCTCGTTCTTGGAGCAGGCGGCCAGGAGCGGCAGGAGCAGCACCAGGCTGCCCAGCCCGAGCGTGGCGAGCCGCGTGGCGGCCAGCCGCCTCATGCGCTCTCCGGAAGGCCTGATGCCTTCTCGGGTAGGGCCGCGGCCACGGCCGGCGCCTCGCCGCCGTCCCAGCGGACGACGACGTCGGCCGGCACCTCGACCGCCCGCCGGACGTAGCCCAGCGCCACCACACCGCTCTCCGATCGCGCCACTGTCGTCAGCGCCCCCACCTCCTTGTCGTCCACCACGATGCCCGCTCCGGCGGGCGGGGTGGTGTCAATGCCCATCTCGCCCAGCTGCAGGACCCGCAGCAGCCGGTTCACGTGGCCCCGGGAGTCGATCCGGCACACGAGCTCCTGGCCGAGGAAGCACCCCTTGGTGAACGACACGGCGTCGAGCTCCAGGAACGCCTCCTGGGGGATCGTCCGCTCGTCGATGTCGAGCCCCTGCCGGGGGACGCCGGCCCGCACCCGGGCCGCCTCGAACGCCGAGAGGCCGGCGGGACGGAACCCGGCCGCCACCAGAGCGGTCCACACCCCGGACAGCTCCCCGACCGGCCCCACCAGGTCGGCCCCCGGCGGGCCGCCGGGCCAGTCGGCCCGGACCAGCCGGGTCGCGCCGGTGCCCCACCCCCAAGGAACGTGGGCGTGGGCCTCGGCCGGCAGCGCCGGTCCACCAGCGGCCTCGACCCGGGCCGCGACCTCGGGGCCCCGCAGCGTCAGGCAGCCCCAGTCGCCGGTCCGGTCCTCGACCTCGGCCTTGACCCGGATCTTGAACCGCCGCAACGAGGCGGCCAACGCCTCGCCCCGGCCCACCTCGCAGTCGAGCCAGGCGGCGTCGCCGACCCGGAGCAGGCGCAGGTCGGTGTCGAGCTTGCCCTGGGGCTGGAGGAGGAGGGCGTGGGTGCCCTGCCCGCCGGCCAGAGCGGCGATGTCCTGGGACAGAAGGCTATTGAGGAACGTGATGCCGTCGGGCCCGTCGACCAGCACGGCGCCCCGGCCGCAGCGGTCGACGAGGGCGGCGCCGGCGGTGAAGGCCCGCTCCTCGGCCGCGGGGTCGCCGTAGTCGGCGGCCACCGACACGCCGAGGTCGTTCGCCACCGAGGCCGCCGCCTCGTAGGCCACGGCAAGGGGGGTGCGGAGCGGACTCACCAGGCCTCCGTCGGTTGGGGCCGGGCCCGCAGGTTCCGGGCGGCGGCGGCCGAGGCCAGGATGGCCCGGGCCTTGTTGTGGCACTCGAGGTCCTCGTCGGCGGGGTCGGAGTCGGCCACGATGCCGGCGCCGGCCGACACCGAGGCGCCGCCGGC
>JAUZEY010000344.1 GCA_030838785.1 Actinomycetota bacterium
AGCCGGGCGATCATGTCGAGGGCGAAGGTGTCGGCTCCGGTGAGCACCCGGGGCCGGTCCCGTTCGATGCCGCGCACGATGGCTTCGGCCACCGCTTCCACCGGCCGGCCCGGGACGCGGTCGAGGAACCGCTGCATCGTCCCGCTCTGGCCCTCCTCCATCACCGGGCTGTTCGAGGCCAGCGACGTTCGCGTGTTTCCCGGGCAGACGATCGTCACCCGCAGCGGCGTCCGCCGGGTCTCCATCCGCAGCGTTTCGGTGAAGCCCCGGACACCGAACTTGCTGGCGTTGTAGGCCGCCACCCTCGAGTAGGCCACCAGCCCAGCGTTGCTGGCGACGTTGACGAGGTTGGCCTCGGGCCGGCCCAGGAGGTGCGGGAGGAAGAACAGCGACCCGTACACGACGCCCCAGAAGTTGACGTCCATCACCCGCCGGAACCGGTCCAGGGGCACGTCGGCGGTGGGGGTCGGAGCGACGAGGATGCCGGCGTTGTTCATGACGATGTCGACGACACCGTGCTCCGACAGGACGGCGTCGACCAGGGCCCGCATGGCCGGTTCCGAGGTGACGTCGACCTCGTGGGCGCTGGCCTGCCCGTCGGCGGCCACGATGTCGTCGGCCGTCGCCTTGCCCGCCGCGGGAGGAACGCCGCAGACCGCCACCGTCGCCCCCCGCCGGGCCAGCGCCAATGCCGTGGCCCGCCCGATGCCCGAGCCTCCGCCGGTGATGACCGCCACCTTCCCCTGTACCTCGCGCATCGCTGGGCCTCTCTACCGCAGGGAGATCTGCACGTTGGTGGTGACCAGGAACTCGTCGAGCCCGGCCCGGCCGCCCTCCCGCCCGAAGCCGCTCTGTTTGATCCCGCCGAAGGGCATGGTGGGCAGCATGGGTGACATCCCGTTGCTGGCGACCATGCCGGCGTCGAGGGCGGCGGCCATCCGGTGGGCCCGGGCCACGTCCCGGGTGTAGACGAAGGCGCCGAGGCCGTAGTCCGAGTCGTTGGCCAGGGCCCCCGCTTCGTTTTCGTCCCGGAAGCGGACCACGGCCAGCACCGGGCCGAAGATCTCCTCCTGGGCCAGGGGGGTCGTGTTGTCGACGTCCCCGAAGACGGTGGGCTCGACGAAAAATCCGTCGGCCAGGTCGCCACCGGCCCGGGCACCGCCGGTGAGCAGCGTTCCCTCGCCCTGCCGGCGGGCCCGCTCGACGACGGCGAGAATCCGCTCGCAGGCGGCCTCGTCGATGACCGGCTGGCCCCGCCCACGCCGAGACTGGGGGCCGGTCCGAACATCCGCGCTCCCGGCTCGATGGCGGCAACATTCGGCTGATGATCCCCGGGGGCCACTCCGCCAACCAGCAACGGCCAGCGCAACCCGGGTCGTGACGTCCAGTGTCGTCTGGTTCATTACGTGCCGTCTGGTCAGGACTTTTACCGCCGGCCGGTCGCTGGCGTGACGTCTGGTGCCATCCAGTTGCGTCTATTTCGTGACCACGGCGTGACCACGGACACGACATCACTCTTGACCGAGGATGCCACAACCGGCCGCTCCGACTGAGCTTCCACCGCCTCCGTCAGCGGGCCGGCCATTGGCACGGGACGTCGGGAGTTCCGCCAGCGACTTGGGAGATCCGCAAGAGGCGTGCCGGTTGACCTGGGACCCGAACGGGTCCAGGTGCATATATGATTGTTCATATGGCCTCAAGTCAGCTCGGTGACGCTCTGCTGCGGGCCCGACTCGAGGCCGGGCTGCGCCAGGACGAAGTCGCGGCCCGGGCGGACGTGGACCAGTCGATGATTTCGATCTACGAGCGTGGGCGCCGCGATCCGTCCTGGTCGACCTTCCGCCGTCTCGTCCACGGCGCCGGCGCCGCGGCAGAGGTCCGCCTCGAGACCCTGCCCGCCGGCGATGGCAAGGCCTTCACCATCGCCGAACTCGGACGTCAACTCCAAGAGACCGACGATCGCCGACGTCGCCGCCTCGTCCTCGAGTTCGTGAGCCGCTTCGCAGCAACGGAGCCAACGCATCGGGTTGCCCTCCTGCTGGAGGAGCCAACTCCCGTCGGAGATTCCCGATGGGACGCCCTCCTCGGCGCGTTGGGCGAGCACCTCGCCTTCCACGACGCCGTCGACCCGCCCCAGTGGTGCACCGGCTCGAACCGATTCCTCGACCGGCCCTGGTACTGGATCGACCTCCCCTCCGTCCGCCGCCGGGTCCGACTCGGAGCCCCCACCGCGTTCCGGCGTCGCAACGTGTGGGTCGACCGCTCGGATCTGGAGCGGGTGTGACCACACCGCTCCTCACCAGGCGCCGCATGCTCGAAGCACTCGGTCGCCTCGGCGACCATCTCGCCCGCCAACGGATCGTGGCCGACATCCACATCGTCGGCGGCGCCGTCATGGTCACCGAGTACGACGCCCGAGACGCCACCGCCGACATCGACGCCTTCGACTACGAACCCCATGGCGCCGTCGAACAAGCCGCCGCCCTCGTCGCCGAAGAGATGGGCCTCCCCCGCTCCTGGCTCAACCAACAAGCCAGCGGCTACGTCCCCCGAGGAGCCGACTGGCGCCGCAGCCACACCTTCGACCACCCCAACCTCCACCTCTACACCATCGTCCCCGAACAACTCCTCGCCATGAAGATCCAAGCCGGACGACCCACCGACGCCGACGACATCGCCACCCTCTGCCAACTCCTCGACATCACCACCGTCAACGAAGTCGAACGACTCACACGAATCGCCTTCCCCGATGAGGAACTCTCGCCCAAGGGACTCGACCTCGCCCGCGATCTCCTCGCCCCGCCACCGCCGCCATGACCCTTCGCACATCTCGTCCGGCGCCGGTGACTACGGTTCTTTCCGGTGAGCGAGCAACAGAGGACCAGCGCGCCGCAGGCAATCCGGCGTGATCCGCGGAACGCCGCTCTGCTCGATGAGGTCGCCCATGACCCGGGCGAACCGTTCCGGTGTGAGCCACCCGCCTCCCGGAGCTCGGAACACGAGGTCGTCGTCATCTGTCCCCACGGTGCTCACGCCTCGCCCGTCGTCTTGGCGGTGCCGGTGCTCGAGGAGCATCCGCACCAACGAGGGCGGAAGAGCGATGGTGCGACGCTCCCGTTCGGGCACCGGCTTCAACCGGGCCCGGCCCCGTTCGATCATCAGCTGCTGAGCGACCCGCAAACGACCGGTCTCGAGGTCGAGGTCCGACCAGCGCAGGCCGAGCAGCTCACCCCGTCGCAGGCCGGCAACGACCGCCAGTTGGAACGCCGCCCGCAACGGATGATCATCGGCAGCCGCCAGGAACCGTCGCGCCTCGCCCGCCGTCCAGCCGACCCGTTCGAAAGGCGCCGCCCTGGGTGCGGGCGTCTGCCTCACGGGGTTGTCAGCCAGGAGGCCCCGATCGACCGCGTCCTCGCACGCCATCGACAATACCTTGCGGACCAGCCGCACCGACGTGGCCGAAAGCGGCCGGTCACCGCCGTTGCGCCCTGCGCCGGCGAGTCGGCGGAGCCAACGCTCCAGCACGCCCGACTCGAGCTCAGCGAGCCTGACCGGACCGAGTAACGGCACGATGTGCCGCCGCACCGCCCACGCATACTGGTCGAACGTCGACCGATCGATCTCACGCTCCTTGGCCGGAAGCCACACCAGCTCGAGATAACCGGCGACAGTCCTGCGGTCACCACCCCCGAAGGCGGCCAGCGCCTCAGCCAGCGCCGCCTCGGCTTCCCCCCGCGACCGGAAGCCAGCCACCTGCTTCTGGTTGCGGCCCCCGCCCGGCACCGCCCCCAGATCGATGCGGTACCCCCATGTCCCGCCCACCGTCCGTGGGGCACGGATGCCACCCTTCATCCCCCCATGCTACGAGCAAACCGTGATCATTCCGTGAGCAATCCGTGGACACTCAAGACGCGAGGAGGGGGCCTCGCCCTTGCGAAACCCCCTCTGACCTGCTATTATAACGTCGGGCTGGGGAGATTTGAACTCCCGACCTCTTGACCCCCAGTCAAGCGCGCTAACCAAGCTGCGCCACAGCCCGTGAACGGGTGCAGTCTAGTACGTGGCTCCAGGCTGCCCCCCTCCGGCGGGCGCCGACCAGGGGGCGGTCAGAAGCGGTGGACCACCCATTCCACACCCTGGAGGAAGCGGTACCCGAGGTAGACGACCATGGCCGCCCCGAGGAACTT
>JAUZEY010000356.1 GCA_030838785.1 Actinomycetota bacterium
GCGCCGGGTCGAGGACGTCGTGGTCGAGGACGTCGTGTTCGAGGACGGTGCGGGGGAGGCCTTCGCCGACGCCAGCTGCAGCTCGGCCAGCTGGTTGACCTTGGCCGTCAGCTGCGCCAGGGCGAGCTGGAGCTCGGCCACGCCGGCGCCCGAGGTCGCGGCGGTCGTCTCGTCGTCGTCGACGGCATCCTTGATGGCGTCCTTGGCGTCGGACTCGAGGTCCTTGGCCCGGTCGAGGATGTCGTCCACGAAATCCTTGGTGTCGTCGACGATGTCCTCGATGAACCGGGTGAAGGTGTTCTTGCGCTTCGACATGCTCTCTCTCCTTGGGCCGCTACGCATCGCGTAAGACAACTCGCAGTTTACACATTGCGTAAGCCCTGTCAAGGAGCCACCGTTGGATAGCCTGCGCCCGTGGCCGTCGAATGCGTCGGGAACGTGGACGTCGAGGCCGCGCCGGGCGTGTGCTTCTCGGCCACCGCCGATCTCGAGCGCTGGACGGAGTGGGCCCGCGACCTGGAACGGGTCGAGGTCCTGGACCGGGACGACGACGGCCGGCCGGTGCGGGTCCGCGTGGTGGCCGATCTCTTCGGCAAGGAGTTCGACGCCACCCTCGACTTCCACCACGACAAGGCGCCGGACGAGCTGAGCTTCACCCTGGTGGAGGCCCGCAAGCTCGCGGCGCTGGAGGGGTCCTTCCGGTTCGAGCCCGAGGGGGGCGGCACGCGGCTGAGCTATCGCCTCCGGATGGTGCTGGTGAAGCCGAAGGCGGCCCGCATCGAGCGGATGGTGTCCCGCAGGATCGACACGGCGCTCAGCCGCGACCTCCGCCGCCACATCGAGCGGGACGGGCGCCGCTGAGGAAGGGCGGGAAAATCACCCTTGACGCTGGTTACGCGGCATGTAAACATCCCGACTACGCACCGCGTAGAAGCCGGTGCCGTGGCCAAGGGGGGAACCATGGCGACGACCTTTGTCCAGACCCTGCGGGACGAGACGCTGCGGCTCGAGGTGGGATCCCCGGTGGTGTCCGATCTCGCCGTGGAGAACCTCGAGCTCTCGACGCCGGCCCTGTCCCGGGCCGTGCGCCGGTCGGTGATCGAACGGCGGGTGGTCGAGCCGGTGGTCCGGATGCCCGGCCCCAACCGGCTCGAGATGCACGAGGTCGTGCTGCCCGACGGGGCCGTGCCCTGCGCCGCCTGAGGCGGCTCAGGCGGGCCGCCGCGGCGGGTTGCGATGAGTTCCGGCGGGGTGGATCGTCAGACCGGTATGCGAATCGTTCTGAGTGACTTCATCAGCGTCGACGGCGTCGTGCAGGCCCCCGGGGGCCCGGAGGAGGACACCGACGGCGGCTTCCGGCACGGGGGATGGTCGATGCCGTTCTTCGACCCGGACACGATGGGCCCCGTGATCGGCGAGGACATGGCCGCCACGGAGGCGTTGCTGTTCGGGCGGCGCACCTGGGACGGGATGGCGGCGGCCTGGCCGGACCAGGCCGGCGACCCTTACGCCGACCAGATGAACGCGGTCAAGAAGTATGTCGTGTCGCGGACGCTGACGGCCGACGAGGCGTCGTCCCGGTGGAACAACACGACGCTGCTGGGCGGCGACGACGCCATCGGCGCCGTCCGCCGGCTCAGGGAGGGTGATGGCGACGGGATCGTCCTGGTGTGGGGCAGCCCGTCGCTGGCCCGGCAGCTGGTCGAGAACGACCTGGTCGACGAGTACCGCCTGATGCTCGAGCCGCTCCTGCTCGGTGGTGGCAAGACGATCTTCCCGGGCGACGGGCGGGCCCGCCCGCTCGAACTGGTGTCGGTGACGCAGGCCAAGACCGGCGTGCTCATCTGCACCTACCGGGCGGTGTCCCCCGGGATGGTGCCGGCGGCGGCGAGTGACGCCCGGAAGCGGCGGTCGTAGTCGTCAGCCAGGGCCTCGAGGGCGGCGGCGCCGTCGCCGGCGAAGGAGGCGCCGTGCATGATGCCCAGCGTGCGGGGCGCCAGCGTGGCCAGCCGGCGGATGGTGGGGGCCGTGGCCGCCGTGAGGCAGGTGGCGCCGAAGATGTCCTCGCAGGCGCCGGCCGGGCCGACGACGTCGTTCTCCGTCAGGGCCCCGACGGCGCCGATATGGGTGAAGAGATCGCCGCACAGGAGCGTGGCGGTGGTCTCCTCGAAGAGGATCCCGGCGTCCCAGCCGTGGGGCACGTGGGGGGTGTCGACCCACCGCACCCGCTTCCCGCCGAGGTCGAGGACCTCGCCGTCGGCCAGCGGCGGGCGGGGCGGACGGCTGGCCTGGTCGGTCCCCGAGATGAGCGTCCCGAGCGTGCCGACGGCGACCTCGGCGTGGGGGGCCGCCTCCAGCCACTCGTTGAGCGCTCCCGACTCGTCGGCTTCCCAGTGCCCGAAGCTGACCCACCGGAGCCGGTCCAGGGCCACGACCTTGGCCACGGCGGCCGAGACGAGCGGGAACATCTGGCGGGGGCCGGTGTGGAAGAGCAGTGCGTCCTCGCCGGCCACGAGGAACTGGTTGAACGTGAACCCGCCGGCCACGGCGTCGGTGAACGTCGACAGCCGGTACAC
>JAUZEY010000364.1 GCA_030838785.1 Actinomycetota bacterium
CTTACGGCCCTCGGTGCTACGGCTACCGGGACGGTTATTACTACGACCGCGACGGCCATCCGTACTACTACGGCGGGCGTCCCTATTACCGCCGTTGGGACGACTGCGACTACTACTACCGCCGCTATGGGTCCTGGTACGGCCCCGGCTACTGCGAACGCTGGGATTACGACCACGGGTACTGCTACTGACCTGAAGCCCGCGCCGGTCAAAAGCCCACCTGGATGGTCCCGTCCTCGACCCAGACGGGGTAGGGCAGGAGGGCGCAGGTCGCGGGGTTGATCCCGGCGCCGGTGAGGCAGCCGAACTCCCACAGGTGGGTGGAGCAGGTAAGCAAGGCAAGGGCCCGTCGAGCGTGCGCCGGGCGGACTCAGCGGACCAGGCCTCGCCGGGCAAGGAGCGGCTCGACGGACGGTTCCCGCCCGTGAGGGAGCGGAGAGCGGCGACGGGATCAACGACCCCGCTCGGCCCGGTGCTCCGAGATCCCCGCCTCGAGTTCCGGCCCGAGGTCGGCGCCGAAATCCGGCAGAGGCCGCCCGGTCGTCATGCGCGGTCAGCGTATGCGCCGTTGTCCTCAGGACGGGCCGGCGGTGACGCGCACCGGCAGATGGCGGAAGCCTTTCAGGGTGTTGTTGGGCTTGGCGACGGGGTCGGCGGCCAGGTCGAGGCGGCGGGCCCGGCGGGCGAGGGCGGCGAGGACGACCTCGCCTTCGAGGCGGGAGATGAACTGGCCCACGCACACGTGGATGCCGGCGCCGAAGGCGAGGTGGCCCGGGGTGCGGCGGCGGATGTCGTAACGGTTCGCATCGTCGCCCCAGCGCCGCGGGTCCCGGTTGGCGGAACCCATGAACAGCAGGACCTTGGCGTCGCTCGGGATCACCGTGCCCTCCACGTCGACGGGACGGGTCGTGGTCCGGAAGAAGGTCTGAACGGGCGCCTCGTAGCGCAGCGATTCCTCGAAGGCCGCCCTGGCCAACCCGGGGTCGGCGTGGAGGAGGTCGTACTGCTCGGGGTTGGTGGCCAGGCAGAAGACGGCGTTCCCCAACCCGAAGATGGTGGTGTCGAGGCCGGCGGACAGGAGGGAGCGCACGAGCAGCGGAGCCTGGTCGGCGGTGATGTCGCCACGGTCGACGGCCTCCCAGATCTGGGCGCCGAGGCCACCGGGGGCGAGGGCGTCCCGCTGGCAGGCGGCGGTGATCCATTCGAGCACCGGTGCGGCCTCGGCGAAGGCGGCCTCGAACAGCGGGTTGCGGGGGCCGAAGGCGTTGAACACCATGCCGGCGTAGCGCAGCAGGGGGCCGCGCCCCTCCTCCGGCAGCCCGACGGCGTCGGCGAAGACCCGGATGGGGTAGACCTCGGCGAGGTCGGCCACGGCGTCGAATTCCCGTCGGGCGACCAGCTCCTCGCCCAACTCCTCGGCTGCGGCCTCGAAGGCGGCCCGGAGGCCCTGGACGGTCTTCGGGGTCATGAGGTGCAGCACCGGCTTGCGCACCGCGGTATGGGCGGGCGGATCGGCCTCCAGGAGCAGGCTCGGGCGCCGCCACGCCGGCTCTTTGCGAAAGTCGGCCAGGCCGACCCCCGCCGCCGACGAGAAGGTCTCCCAGTCGGAGAGGGCGTTGGCCACCTCAGCGTGGCGGGCCATGGCCCAGACGCCGTACCGGGCCAGGAAAACGACCGGCCCGGCGTCCCGCATCCGCTGGTGGAAGGGATAGGGGTCGACCAGCACCTCGGGGTCGAAAGGATCGTCGTCGAGGACGGGGGCCTGCGACCGGCTGAGCACACCGTCAGTGTCGACGGACCTCTCGGCGGGTCTCAAGGTTCTTTCCACGATGTGGAAAGGGCGCCGGCCGACGGGGCGCCGAGGGAGCGGGAGATGCCCCGGGCGGCGGCCACCACCGCCGGGACGAGCGGCACCTCCGCGCCGGGGACCGATGGCACGACGACCGACACGGCCGCCACCACCGCGTCACCCACGCCGCGGATGGGAGCGGCGACAGCGAGAGCGTCGAGCGTGACGTGGCCGTCACAGACGACGAACCCCGAGCGGCGGATCCCGGCCAGGACGGAGCGGAGGCGGTCGGGCTCGGTGATCGTCCGGCTCGTGTAGGCGGGCAGCGGGCCGGCCAGGGCCTTCCGGCGGACGGGCGGCGGTGCGAAGGCCAGCATCACCTGGCCGCCGCTGGTGGCGTGGGCCGGGAGTCGGCCTCCCACCCGGGACATCACGCCGACCGCCTGGCGGCCGGAGATCCGTTCGATGAAGATGATCTCCTGCCCTTCGAGCACGCAGAGCTGCACGTTCTCGTGGGTGGCCTCATAGAGGACCTCGAGGACGGGCCTGGCGCCCTGTCGCAGCCCGAGGGCTCGGGTGGCCAGGGCGCCGAGCTCCCACAGCCGCAGGCCAAGGGCGTAGCGACCGTCGGTGCCGCGCTCGAGCGCCCCCCACGACACCAGCTCGGTGACGATCCGATGGGTCGTGCTCACCGGGAACCGGCAGCGGGCCGCCAGGTCGGACAGGGTGAGGCGCGCCGCCTCGGCCTCGAAGGCGTCGAGGATCCCGAGGGCCTTCCCGACGGCGGTCATGGTCGCCCGGCCGATTTCCACATGGTGGAAACGATGTTGTCCGGGGACGGCGGCGTCAAGCACGGTACCGGGGTGGAGGTGATGCGGACACAGGTCGTCATCGTCGGCGCCGGGCCGGCCGGGCTGGTTCTGGCCCACCTCCTGGCCCGGGCGGGCGTCGAGTCGGTCGTCCTCGAAGCCCGGAGCCGCCATCACGTCGAGCACCGGGTTCGGGCCGGCGTCCTGGAAGATCCGACGGTGCAGCTGCTGTGCGACACCGGGGTGGGTGAGCGCCTCCGGCGGGAGGGGCTCCGACACGGCGGTATCTCGCTGCGCTTCGACCGGGCTGACCACCGGATCGACTTCGCCGCCCTCACTGGCCGCTCCATCACCGTCTACGGCCAGCAGGAGGTCGTGAAGGATCTCATCGCCGCCCGGCTGGCCCGCGGGGGAGAGATCCTCTTCGACGTCGACGACGTCCGGGTCGGCGGTATCGACACCGACGAGCCGGAGGTCGCCTTCACCGATGGCGGCGGCGTGGAGCACATCCTGCGAGCGGCGGTGGTCGCGGGCTGCGACGGGTTCCACGGCCTCTGCCGGCCGTCCGTTCCGCCGGGCGCGCTCCGGGTCTTCGAGCGGGACTATCCCTTCGCCTGGTTGGGGATTCTGGCCCAGGCGGCCCCGGCGCAAGAGGAGGTGGCCTACGCCCATGGTGACCGGGGCTTCGCCCTGGCCAGCATGCGGTCCCGCGATGTGACCCGCCTGTACCTCCAGGTCGAACCGGAGGCCACCATCGAGGCGTGGTCGGACGACCGGATCTGGGAGGAACTCAATGCCCGGCTGACCGTCGACGGTGGCGCGGGCCTGAACGAGGGCCCGATCCTGGAGCGGGGTATC
>JAUZEY010000371.1 GCA_030838785.1 Actinomycetota bacterium
GCGGCGGGGCGGTAGAACCGGGCGAGCTTCACCTTGATCTCGGGGACGGAGCACCCGTGGGGGCTCCGAGAGTCGAACTTGAATCCAAACTTGGTCCCATCAACGAGCTCCACGAGAAGGAGACTCGCTTTGGTCGTTTCTTCCTTCGGGAGCAGTATCGCCACGGGACCGGCGACCGCCCAGCGCGCGAAGGTGTGGCGACGGCTCGTGTCGGACGAGTCGCTGATCTCGATGTCCCGAACGTCGCACCAGGGAATCAGGACCGTCGCCTTCTTCGACGAGATGGTGAAGCTGATCGCCAGTCCATCACTGTCGGCAACGATTCTGGGCTGGTACAGGCTCGGGTACTTGGGCAGGCCACCGAGGTACTCGGCTGAACCGAAATCAGCCTCGAGGCGGACCGGGCCCTCCTGCCGGGGAGGAGGAGGCCAAGGGGTGGGCTCCGACGGTTCGTAGGTCCCGTCCCGCTGTGCAGCTTTCCTATCCTTGACGATCTGGCGCATCTCCCGGTAGCTCATGCCGGCCCCTCGACGAGCTGCATCGCCGCGTCGTGGAAACCTACGAACTCGCGGTCGGCCTTGAGCGCCTCGGCAGCTCTTACCAGGAGCCGATACTCGTCTTCCGAGATGCGGCGGTTCTTCGCCTCGTGATGCTTGGCCAACTTGCTGACCGCCGCCGCGAGCGGCAAGCCGTAGTAGAAGTCGCCGTTCGGCATCGGAGCCTCCCCCGACTGGGCAGGTGTCCGCCCTCAGTGTCCACCATGCCACTGTGCCGATCCGGATAGATATGGCCCGTTGGTGTCATTCTCGGCAGCCGGCTGGACGGCTGCCCTCGATCGAGGCGCTCTCCACGAGGGCCCACTTGGCCCGCGAGGCGGGCCGCCCGCAGCCGCCTTGCAGGCCAGCGCTGCAAGCTGGCGACGGGGTCGCACCGACGCCGGGCCCGGGGGGCGTCAATCAGCAGGCTCCGGGCGCTGGTCCCTTTGCGCCTCCGCCTCCCGCCCTGCTCGGAGGTCCATGCATGTGCCGTCGCAAGACCTGCGGGTCCTGTCACAAGCCGACCTGGGCCGGTTGTGGCCTCCACGTCGAGCAGGTGCTCGCCGCAGTACCGAAGGAGCAACGGTGCTCCTGCCCCCCGGGCACCCCTTACGAGAGAAGCAAGCTGTGGTCACGGCTGGTCGGCCGCGGGTCCACAGGTTAAGGCCTCTCCCCCACCGGAGCCCTGGTCTCGACCGCTCCGCCCGGCCGATCACGGGACCCTTTCCTGCTCACTGCGGAACGTCCTGGTTTTTCCGATGGCGGTCGGCGCTCACCGGGCACCCGACGCCATCGTCGAGCGTGGCGGCGAGATCTGGCTCGATGATCCCCCCTCCCACCTGAGCACGGCGGGAGAAACGAGCCGAGGCGTGACGCGGCTGCCGGCGAGATTGTCATTGACGCCGGTGACGGTGCCCGCACCTATGAGGTCGCCGCGACCCGCGCCGGCCGACGGGTGGATGTTCGGACCGGCCGCGCTGTGGTGGACGTGACCGAGCTGACCCGGGGCGGAACCGCGGTCCGGACGGCCCGGTTCATGGCCAGCCGGGTGCTGGCCCTGGTCGAACATCCGGCCGAACGCGGACCGCTGGTCGCCGAACGGCCCAAGGCCGCCTGACCGCCTCCCGTCCGGTTCGCGGCCCGAGTGCGGTTGTTGATCCGGCGACGCTTGTTTCCGGTATGGCGCCCCCGGGCCGGGTAGACAAGGGGCATGGTTGAGCCACTCTTTCCCGCCGAACGGTTGCGGCAGCGCATCGCCACCTGGTCGGGACCGGTCCACTGGATCGAGGACACCCCGGGGGCTTGGACGGCGGCCTGGGAGGGCAAGGAGGCGCTCGTGCGGGCGTTGACGGAGACGTCCTTCGAGGCCCGGGTGTGGCACCACCCGACCGGACCGGACGGGCCTGACCCCGAACTCACCAACGGCCCGGTGGTCTTCCCCACCCCCGACGAGGCGCTGGCCTATTGCGAGGACGAAATGGGCGCTCCCCTGCCCTGAGTACGGAGATCCGGAACGGGGCCGGCCCGGGCAGTGGGACGGCGCCTCGCAGATGCGGGAACGGGCTCGGAGCTGGTGGGTGGTTCCGCGGGGGCGGGCGGTTCGGCGGTGAAGGAGGAAGGCTCCGGTGATCCGACGGGTGGGCTGGTCCCGACCAGCGCCGGTGGGGGGAGCGGCGGACGACTGCCCCCGGTGCATGGGGGACGCCCCCATCACCCCCGCCGGTCCGCGCCGTTCCGGTGGGTGACCCGGGCCTGGACCACATGGCCACCCCGATCTGTGCCGGTGCCTCAGAGCCAGTGCGTGCGGTCGACGAAGGCGTCCTCGGCGGGGTTGGCTCGCATCAGGCTGTGGAGGGCCGTGACGTAACGGCCGATGGTGTGCTGTCCACGGGGCAGGCTGGCGTCGGACGTGAAGATGAGGCCGGCGTGGTGGCGTCCCTGAAGGGCCCAGCGGCGGGCGATGACGGCGAAGTCGGCCACGTTGTTGGTCAGCAGCGTCCGGCTCTCGTCCGCGCAGAGGCTGAGCAGGGACTCGTCGTCTTCGGTTTCCCAACCCTGTTCGATGGCGGCGACGGCGTCGCAGCGGCGTTTGCGGAGCTGGACGGCGATCTGCGTCGAGTAATGGTGGTCGAGGGCCAGCTTCACGCTAATGCCCGTTGCTGGCGCTCCCATCGTTCTCGTTCGCTGTCCTCGACCCGCTGGGCGACGGCGGCGTCGGTGTCGACCTCGTCGCGGAAGTCGGCGTAATAGTCGAGGGCGGCTCGGACTTGGCGGACGCTGAGCCCGAGGTAGGTGGCGGCTTCGTCGACGTCACCGTCGCTGGCCCTGAGGGTGGCGATGATCTGGTGGACGTAGAGGCGGGTGCCGGTCACGATCGGCTGACGCCGTCCGGCCGCGCCGTGGTGGAACCGGATCAGCGGATGGCGCTCGACGCGCAGCGCCTCGCCCAGCAGCCGATCCGCCAACGCGTTCCGGGACTCCCCCGCCACCTCGGCTGCCGAGTCCAGGAGCTCTACGGTGCGCGCCGAGAGCCTGAACGACCGCTGGACACTCCCCGAGTCATCCGCCACACAACCC
>JAUZEY010000400.1 GCA_030838785.1 Actinomycetota bacterium
GACGAAGTGCACGAGGCGGATGACCGACGGGATCGGGAAGGACATGTGCTCGGAGTGCAGCTCTTCGTCGCGGTGCTGCAGGACCTCGGCCTTCTCCTTCAGCACGAGGATCACTGCTCGGCGCACCGGCACGACGCAGAGCGGCTCGTAAGTGGCGTTGAGCACCAGCGCTCTCCCCAAGCCCCACACTCCTCCATCCCGCGGGCCACGATGCCGACTACAAGTTTACCCAGGCGAGCGTACGTTCCCAGGTGCGGGGGTGATCAGCGATTGAACTCCCGGCACCAGCTCAGGTAGGCGACCAGGTCGTCGCCGGCCGGGGTGCCGGTCGACCCGTAAGCGGTCTGCAGCCGGAAACGCACGTAATCGGGGTCGGGAAGGGGGAGGAAGGGCGGCCGCCGCCACCACCCGGGCCGGGCCAACCGCAGGGCCTGGCGGGCGGCGGTTGGCCACAACGCCGGCCGCCGCAGTACAGCCCCGGCCGCCGTGGCCCACCAACGGACGCCGGGCGCCCCGCCCCTGCGCCCGCCTCCCATCAGCGCCACCGCCGCCCCGGGATCGCCTTCGCCTGAACCCCCCGGGCAGACGGGTTCATCCGCAAACGATCGGTCCGGGCTCCAGGGATGGCGGCCACGGGCGGAGGGTAGCGTCGCATTCTGGTGGACCCCCTGCTCACCGATCTCTACGAATTCACCATGGCCGCGGCGCTCCTGGCCGAGGGGCGGGCCCACGCGCCGGCCACGTTCAGCCTCTTCGTCCGCAGCCTGCCGCCCACCCGGGGGTACCTCGTGGCGGCCGGGTTGCACGACGTCGTCCAGTTCCTGCGGGAGTGGTCGTTCGACGACGACGACATCGCCCGGCTGGCCGCCGTGGCGCCGTTCGACCGGGGCTTCCTCGAGTGGCTCCGGGAGGTCCGCTTCACGGGCCGGGTCCGGGCGGTGCCCGAGGGCCGGGTGGTCTTCGCCGACGAACCCCTCCTCGAGGTCGACGCCCCGTTCGCCGTCGCCCAGCTGCTCGAGACGGTGCTCCTCACCCGGGTGACGTTCCCGACCGCGGTGGCCACGAAGGCCGCCCGCTGCCGGGACGCGGCCGCCGGGCGCTCCGTGGTCGACTTCGGGCTCCGCCGGGCGCACGGCGCCGACGCCGGGATGGCCGCGGCCCGGGGGGCGGCCCTCTGCGGGTTCGCCTCCACGTCCAACGTCGCCGCCGCCCGCCGCTACGGATTCCCGGCCAGCGGCACGATGGCGCATTCGTTCCTGACCGCGCTGGCGGGCAACGACCCGGCGGGCGAGCTCGGCGCCTTCCGGGCCTTCGCCGAGCACTACCGCGGCGACCCCGTCCTCCTCGTCGACACCTGGGACACCGCCGGCGGCGTGGACAACGCCATCATCGTGGCCAAGGAGCTGGCCAGCGCCGGCCGGCGACTGGCCGGGATCCGGCTCGACTCCGGCGACATCGTGGCCCTGGCCCGCCTGGCCCGCGAGCGGCTCGACGCCGCCGGGCTGACCGACGCCGCCATCGTCGCCAGCGGCGGCCTCGACGAGTACGAGATCGCCCGGATCGTGGCCGCCGGGGCGCCGGTCGACGGGTTCGGCGTGGGCACCAACTTTGCCACCTCGGCCGACGCCCCCACGCTGGAGACCGTCTACAAGCTGGTCGCGCTCGACGGCCGGCCCATGGCCAAGCGGTCGACGGGGAAGGCGACCCGGCCCGGCGCCAAGCAGGTCTGGCGCCGGCCCGGCTTCGCCGGCGACGTCCTCGCCCTCGACGGCGAGCCGGCCCCCGCTCCGGGGGCCGAGCCGCTCCTCGAGGAGGTCGACCTCGACGGCGAGCCGGGCGACGCCGAGGCGGTGGCCGCCGCCCGGGCCCGGTTCGAGGCCGAGTGGTCGGCGCTCCCTCCGGAGTACAGGCACCTCACCAACCCCACCCGGTACGAGGTCGAGGTGTCCGGCCGCGTGAAAGCCTTGTCCCACGGAAGCTTCGCGGCCGGATGACCGCCAGAAGCGCACCCGTCCGCATTTAGAATCACATCGCTGGAGACACGCCCGGGGGTTCGGGGGTGTCACCCGGAAAGATCTCTTCGACCCCCTGAGGGAGGAGCCCGTGGCACGCAGGACGGCGCTCGGCGCGGCGACTTTCGAGGAGCAGTTCGACGCCCTCGTCAGCAACGTCGAGCGGGTGATCCAGGGCAAGCGCGACGTCATCCAGATGGCGTTGGCCTGCCTCGTGGCCGACGGGCACCTGCTGATCGAGGATGTCCCTGGTGTCGGGAAAACGATGCTGGCCAAGGCGATGGCCCGTTCCATCGACGGCAGCTGGCACCGCATCCAGTTCACGCCCGACCTCCTCCCGTCCGACGTGACCGGTGTGTCGGTGTGGAACCGGGGCACCAACGAGTTCGAGTTCCGCACCGGCGGCATCTTCGCCAACATCGTGCTGGCCGACGAGGTGAACCGGGCCTCACCCAAGACCCAGTCCGCCCTCCTGGAGGCCATGGAGGAGCGCCAGGTCACGGTCGACGCCGTGACCCACGACCTCGAGCGGCCGTTCATGGTCATCGCCACCCAGAACCCGATCGAGTACGAGGGCACCTACCCGCTGCCCGAGGCCCAGCTCGACCGGTTCCTCATGCGGATCAAGGTGGGCTACCCCGACCGGGCGGCCGGCATCGACATCCTCGAGACCCACGGCAGCGGTGAACCCGTCGACGACCTGGCCCCGGTGCTGACCGCGGCCGACATCGTGAAACTGCAGGAGGCGGTCACCAGCATCTACGTGGCCCCCAGCCTGAAGGGCTACATCATCGACGTCGTCGAGGCGACCCGCCACGAGCGGGACCTGGTCCTCGGGGTGAGCCCCCGGGGGGCGCTGGCCCTCCAGCGGGCGTCCCGCGCCTACGCCGCCTCCTGCGGGCGCGACTATGTGATTCCGGACGATCTCAAACTGCTGGCTGGGAGCGTGCTCGAACATCGCCTGATCCTCTCCCCCGAGTCGCAACTGCGGGGCGCCACCCCGGCCGACGTCCTCGAGTCGGTGCTCGGCCGCGTGCCGGTGCCGAGTGTCCGGGCCGGGGCCGGCGGGCTCTAGATGCCGACCCGGGGCCTTCGGTAGTGCGCCCTTCCCTCACCAACCGGGGCTGGTCCCTCTGCGGCGCGGCCGCCGCCCTGCTGGTCGGGGCGCGGGTGCTCGGCGTGGAGGAGCTGGCCATGCTGGCGGCGGCGGCGTTCCTGGTCGTCGTGGTGGCCTTCGTGCGGGTGCGGCGCCACGCGCTGCGGCTCTCGGCCGAGCGGGTGCTGCAACCGGCCCGGGCCGAGGCCGGCACCGCCGCCCGGGCCGACCTCACGCTGATGAATCTCGGCCACCGGACGACGCCGGTGCTCTCGGCCACCGACTCCTTCGACTCCGGACGGCGGGTGGCCCGGTTCCTCGTCCCGCCGCTGACCCCGGGGGAAACGGCCGACGCCGCCTACCGCCTGCCGACGAACCGGCGGGGCATCTACACGATCGGGCCGCTGACGCTGTCGGTCCACGACGCCTTCGGCGTCGTCGAGACCGGCGTCACCCTGGCCGGGGAGGACCGCTTCGTCGTCTATCCCAAGGTGGAGGACGTCCTACCGATGCCGGGCGCCGCCAGCCGGGAGGCCCGGATGGGGTCGATGCAGGCCTCCCGGGTTCCGGTCGGGCTCGACTTCTTCGGCCTGCGGGAGTACGAGGTCGGCGACGACCTGCGCCGGGTCCACTGGCGCTCCACGGCCCGCACCGGCGAGCTGATGCTCCGCCAGGACGAGATGCCCTGGGAGTCACGCTCGACGATCCTCCTCGACACGCGCCCGTCCACCCACCAGGGCGAGTCGTTCGAGCGGGCGGTGGAGATCGCCGCCTCGCTGGCCACGGCCATGTGCCGGGGGCGGCGCCAGGTGCGCTTCGTCACCACCGGCGGGGTCGACATCCGATCCTCGGGCGTCGACCGCTACGCCCAGATCATGGAGTACCTGGCCGGCGCCTCGGTGGAGACCTTCGTCCGGTGGGACCAGGTCGTCGAGGGCCTGCGCCGCAGCGGCGACGGGCCCCTGGCCGCCATCATGGCCAACGCCGAGCGGCCCGACCTCGCCGCCCTCGGGGCGCTGCGGCCCCGGCTGGGGCTCGTCCTGCTGGTGGCCGTCCGGCCCTCGGCCTACGGCGGCGTCGACGTCGGCTCCGCCCCGGCCGCGCCGGGGGCCTTGGTGATCCCGGTCTCGTCCGACAGCCCCTTCCGCACAGCCTGGAACCAGGCGGTGATGACGTGTCAGCGCAGCGCAGCGGTTCGCTCCTAACGCTCGCCACCCTGTCGGTGGTGGCCACGCTGGGCTTCGCCCGGCTCTTCGGCGACGCCTCCTGGGTGCTGCCGGTGATGCTGGCCGCGGTGGGCGCCCACGGCGTCGGGCTGGCCTCCCGCCGGTGGCCGGCCCCGCTGGCCCTGGCCGCCTCGGCGGTGGCGCTGGGCCTCCTCGTCTGCGCCGTGGTGGCCGGGCACACCACCTTCTACGGCCTGCCCACCGCCAGCACGCTGTCGACGCTGGGCCGGGCGTGGACGGCCGGGCTCGACTCCTTCCGCAACGCCGTCGCCCCGACGAAGGTGACGCCGGGGCTGCTGATGCTCAGCGTCGGCGGCACCTGGATCTGCGCCGCCGCCGCCGACTGGCTGGCCTTCCGGGGCGAGGCCACCCTCACCGCCATCCTGCCGCCGTTCGTGCTGTTCGTGATGGGGGCGGCGCTCGGCAAGGACGGGTTCCAGCTCCCCACCACCTTCGTCTTCGTCGTGGCCGCCCTCCTGTTCGTGGCGGCGAACCACGCCGCCGGTCTGCCGAACGCCTGGTTTTCCGGCCGGGGATCGCCGCCGGGGCTGACCCGCCTGGCCATGGGGGCGGCGCCGGTGGCCCTGCTGGTGGCGGCCGCCGGGCTCCTGCTCGGCCCCAACCTCCCCGGCGCCCAGGCGACGCCGCTGGTCGAGTTGCGGGGGACGGGCGGCGGCGGCGACACGTCCCGCATCACGGTCAGCCCCCTGGTGGACCTCAAAGCCCGCCTCACCAGCACGCCGGTGACGGAGCTGTTCACCGTCCGGTCGCCGGTGCCGGCTTACTGGCGGCTCACGGCGCTGGAGGAGTTCGACGGCCGCATCTGGTCGTCGCGGGGGACGTACCGGCCGGCCGGCGACCACCTGCCCAAGGAGGCGTCGGACCAGTCGCTCACCTACAAGGTGGTGCAGGACTACCGCATCGGCCCCCTCGACTCGTTCTGGCTCCCGGCCGCCTACCGGCCGGGCCGGGTCGACCTGCAGGGCGCCCGGGTCAACGCCGAGTCGCTCACGCTGCTGACCGAGAAGGAGTCGGCCGCCGGGCTCATCTACAAGGTGCAGTCGGAGATCCCGCGCTACACGCCGGCCGACCTGGCCCAGGCGGGCGGCGACCCGGCGGCCGACCTGCAGCCCTACCTGGAGCTTCCGGAGGACTTCCCGGCCGACGTGCGGGACCTGGCCCGCCAGAAGACGGCCAACGCCAACGGGCCCTACCAGCAGGCCCTGGCCCTGCAGGACTTCCTCCGCAACAACTACACCTACGACGAGGCGGCGCCCGCCGGGCACTCCGACGACCACCTCCGCTACTTCCTGTTCCGGTCGAAGATCGGCTACTGCGAGCAGTTCGCCGGCGCCTACGCCGCCATGGCCCGCTCGATCGGCCTCCCGGCCCGGGTGGCGGTGGGCTTCACCCCCGGCGCTTACGACCCCGCCGCCGACATCTTCCACGTGACCACCAAGGAAGCCCACGCCTGGCCCGAGGTCCACATCAACGGGTTGGGCTGGGTCGCCTTCGAGCCGACCCCGGGCCGCTTCGAGCCGAACCCGACCAACTACACCGGCACCTACAACCCCCAGGCCAACCCGGTGCTGGCCACCACCACGACGACCACCAGCGCTGCCGATCCGAGCACCCCGGCGGCGACGGCGACCAAGCCGAACAAGCCCGAGAAGGACCCGTTCCAGAGCGACCCGAGCCAGAGCAGCGGGCGGTCGGCCCGGTGGCTGGTGGAGATCGCGGCCGCGGTCCTGTTCCTGGCCCTGGTGCTGGCCGTGCCGCCGGTATTGAAGCGCCGACGGCGTGACCGGCGGCGGCGGGCCGGCCCCACCCGGGCCCGGGTGGCGGGGGCGTGGTCGGAGGCGCTCGATCGACTCCGGGAGGCGGGCGCGGCGCCGGCCGCCACGGTCACGCCGATGGAGTTCGCCCGGGCCGGTGCCCGCTCGGTGGCGGCCGACGTGGGCACGCCCATGACCGGCCTGGCCCGCCTCTTCACCAAGGCGTCCTACTCGCCCGGAGACCCGTCCGAGGAAGAGGTCAGCGAGGCCTGGGCCGAGGTCGACACGCTGTCGAAGGCGCTCGACGAAGGGGACTCGGCGCTCGGCCGCTGGCGGCGCCGCCTGAACCCCGCCACCCTCCTGCCGAGGGCGTCGACGACCTAGCCGGCCCGCCTCAGGGGAGGCAGGTCAACCTCCCGAGTCGTCCTTGCGGAAGGGCCGGCGGAAGTTCTTGCCGGCATCGCCGAAGAGGCTCTTCAGCCGCTTCCCCTTGACCGAGGCAGTGATGCTCTCCAGCCCGGCCTTTCCCATCTTCCGCACGTTGCTCACGATCACGAAGGCGCACCCGAGCATGCCCAGGAAGCCGACGAAGCCGAAGAAGAGCGACGAGGCGAACGAAGTCAGGAGGACGATGAAGCCGACAACGAAGCCCAGCGCCGCCCACTTGATGTTGCGGGAGGCGTGGCGGTACAGCGTGGTCTCCGAGACCTGCTGAGCCAACTGGGGATCGTTGGCATAGAACTGCGCCTCGATCTCCTGGAGGATTCGCTGCTCGTCTTCGGAAAGGGGCATGGGTTCCACTTCCACACCTGGTTCGCGCCCTACTGATGGGGACTTCATTCTCGCACAGGGCCTCGGGGGCGAACAATCGGCCTCCCGGCACCGTAGCGGCCCTCCGGCGGGCTCCGGACCCCCCGGGAGGCGCCGCCGGCTACAGCGGGAGGCGGTGGTTCACCCCGAGGTTGAACCACGGGTCATTGGCCATCTGCCGGAAGGCGGCGACGGCCGAATCCGACGTCGTGAGCCGCCAATCGTAGTCCTTGTTGCTGTTGAAATAGATGACGGCCCGCATGAGCGGAAAGTCGCTTTTGATGGCGTCGCGGGCGTCGGTGATCCATTGCGCCTTGTCGCCCGGATTGCGCTCCTGGACGCCGAACTCGCCCACCATGATCGGCTTCTTCTGCGTGCTCGCCCAGAGGTAGAAGCCGCCGAAGATGTCCTTGAACGATCGGTAGTCGTCACCGGCCCGGCCCGGGGCCCAGTTGTAACCGTCGGCACACGTCCAGTCGACGAAATCGTCACCCGGATAAAACGTCTGGGCCAGGCCGTTGTTGAAGGCCGAAGCGTTGGGACACCAGACCCAGCGGACGTTGTCCGCCCCCGCCTGGCGGAAGGTCGTGACGATGTGCTGCCAGGCGGCGATGTACTCCGCCGGGGCGCCGGCGAAATCGGCCTTCTTGTTGCCGTCCATCTCCCAGAACCAGCGGATGAGCACCGGTTTCCCGAGGGCCTTCGTCTCCCGGGCCCGCTGCTTGATGAGGTCGTCGTACCGGCCCCCGGCGATGGTGTCGGTGGTGACGCCCTTGCCGTTCCAGCTGATCATCGGGATCCGGCCCGCCTGCAGGTCCCACCGCTCGGTCTCGGTCGGGAAGGCCTGGTCCCAGCCGTAGAAGTTGTGGTCGATGTCAAGGGTGCGCCCGAGGCGCTGCTCGAGGCCCTCGACGGCCGACTTTTCCGCCGCCAGGTTGCGGACGTCGGGCGTTGTGCTGGCCCCGAGCAGCACGCCGGCCACCGGCTGGGCCGGCGGGGCGGTGCTGGTCGTGGTCACCGGGGGTGCGGCCTCCGGGGGGGCGGGCTCGTCGCCCTTCAGCACCACGGCGACGCCGGTGGCGACGAGCAGCACGCCGGCCACCGCGAAGGCGATACCGGTACGGGAGGAGAAAAAGGCCCGGAACCGGCCGGGCGCAGCAGATGACACCACGTGAGGGTAGCAGCCTCCGCCTGACGCTTTGGGTCGGGCAAACCCCCGGAGTACTAGTACTTCCGAACCAGTCCCGACGCCTCGGGACAGCCCCTATGTCCGGGTTGTCGGTTTTGTACTCCGACCACCGCCCCATTTGACCGAAAGAGCCCTCTGGGGTTCTGGTCACTGCCGTGGTACTTTACTTCGCAGGTAGACACGCGGCGCGGGCCCGTCGCGACGTCTGCTCTTGCCGGGCCGCTCTTCGTCATGGACGGGCTGTTTCCCCGTTGAGGTGACGAGTGGCAGAACCCCCCGCTGGAGCGAAAAGAAAGCGACCCCCTCGTGAGCACAAGGATCTCATCGGAGCCTACCGTGGAGATGGGCGACTACCTGTCGGTCATCCGTCGGCGCAAGCTCTTGATCGCCGCCATGACTCTGGCCGGTCTGGCGTTGGCCCTGTTCTACTCCGTCGCCGTCGCCAAGCCGTCCTATGTGTCGCACGCCAAGGTGCTGGTGCGGCCGATCACCACGGACGTGACTCCGCAGGGCGTCGACAAGCTGATCATCATGGGCACCGAGCGCGAGATCGCCACGTCGACCGACGTCGCCACCATCGCCAAGGACCGGATGAAGTCCACCGCCCCGGTCACCACCATCCAGCAGAAGATGGCCGTCGCCGTCGTCGGTACGACCCAGGCGCTCGACTTCTCCTGCAACGACTCCACCAAGCTCGGCGCCCAGACCTGCGCCCAGGCCTTCGCTGACGCCTACCTGCAGCTGAAGACGCAGGAGGCGACCAAGAACCGCGACGCCCGGATCGCCAACGCCAACGCCGCCCTCAACCCGATCAACGCTCAGATCGTGGAGGCCACGAAGCGGCTGGCGCTCGCCCCGGTGGCCAGCCCGGCCCAGGCCGAAGCCCAGTCGACGCTGCGCAGCCTGCAGGACCAGGGTTCGCCCTACCGCCAGGTCCTGGCCGACATGGCCAAGCTCAACGTCAACGACCCCGGCGCCGTGGTCAGCGCCGCCCAGCGTCCCGGCGCTCCCAACAGCCCCAAGCCCAAGACCAACGCCATCCTCGGCGCCTTCTTCGGCCTCTTCCTCGGCACGCTGATGGCCTTCGGCCGGGACCGGGTCGACAACCGTCTGCGGGGTCGGGTCGACCTCGAGGAATACCTCCGGGCCCCGGTGCTGGCCACCGTTCCCCGCACCCGGCGCAACGGCCGCACGGCCCCCACGCTGGTCACCATGCAGCACCCCAACAGCCCCGCCTCCGAGGCCTACCGGGCGCTGCGGACCCGGGTGCTGGTCATGGCCGAGCGCCAGGGCCTGAAGACCATCATGGTCGCCTCCCCCACCGGCGAGGACGGCAAGACCGCCATCGCCGCCAACCTGGCCGTCTCCCTGGCCCAGGTCGGCAAGCGGGTCGTGCTCCTCTCCGCCGACCTGCGGGGCTCCAAGGTCCACCAGTACTTCGGCCTCGACAACGAGCGTGGCCTGTCCAACGTCCTCGCCGGCGAGATGCCGCCGTGGGAGGCCGTCCAGGAACCGGCCGGCCTCGAGCGCCTCTGGGTCTTCGGCAGCGGTCCGGTCCCGGCCCAGCCCGCCGAGCTCCTCCAGAGCGACCTCATGCGCGAGCTCCTCGCCGAGCGCCGCAAGGTGGCCGACTTCGTCATCATCGAAGCCCCCGCCGCCCTCAACGCCTCCGACTGCCTCGCCCTCGCCCCCCTCGTCGACGGCATCCTCGTGGTGGCCGACGCCAAGCACACCGACCGCGACGAGGTCGAGCAGGTCCGGATCCAGTTCGAGCAGGTCGGCGGCCAGGTCGTGGGCGCTGTCATGAGCAACGCGGTCAGCTCTCGCTAGGTTCACCCTCACCAACGCAAGTCCGCGAGGCCCGGTCCATTTGGACCGGGCCTTGCCGCGACCGTCGTGGAGGGTCGGAGCGCCGGGGCGTGGGTCTCGGATCCTCCAGATTCGCGTCGCTGTTGCGTCGCCGGGGGCGCCGCAACTGCTCGCTCATAGTCGGATCCGTGACCCACTGCCCGTCCCTCCTCCCGGCCGGGGTGGGGCGTGTCCCCTGGGTGGGGTCGTGGGAGGAACTGGTCCGGAGGGAGGAAGAGAAGGGAGAGTCGGAGGACCGGCCTTCGGCCCGTCCTCCGGCGAGGGAAAAAGACCACCCGTTCTTTGGGGAGGACGAGCCTCCGGCCCGTCATCCCGGCGGGTCAAAGCAACAAGACCGCTGGGTCGGAAGGGCGGGCACCCGTCCTCGGTCGTGGCAATGCAGACCGGGTCGGAGGAGTCCTGGCGCAGCCCGGCCTCCTCCGGGCGGGACGGGCGGCACCGGGCCGCCCCCGTCTGGGGAACCTTTTCTTC
>JAUZEY010000142.1 GCA_030838785.1 Actinomycetota bacterium
CAGGTCGGTCTCCGGCCCGGCCGAGGCGAGGCCGTTCTCCCCGGTGGCCGACCAGTCCACGTCGTGGCCTTCGCGCCGAAGGGCAGCCACGAGGGGCTCGGCGATCGAGGCATCGTCCTCCACCAGCAACAGGCGGGCCACGTCCGGAATCTAGTGAATCCGGTCGGACGGACCAGACCGCGTCTGGTTTGCCCTGGAAAAATGGTTGTTCCTGGAATTATCTTCCAAGCGATTCCAGGAATTTCCGAAATCCCGGTATGGGGTATTCCGTCGAAAGGATCGGCGGCGCGCCCGTCGAAACCCCTTGGCACGGCTCGATATTTCGGCCAAGCTTGCGCGCCAATCCAGGCCACCCGCCGCGGGCGCCCGATCGGGTGGTACCCAGGAAGGAACGTTTTCATGCACCTTCGCGTCCCCGACGCGCGCCGAAAGATCGTGGCCCTGCTGTCCTTCCTGGCGCTGCAGGCCGGATTGGCCGCCGGGCCGCTTCGAGGCGGGTCCGAGAGCGAGCCGTCCATCCGTCCCGCCGCGGCGACGAGTCCGGCGGCGCCGGGGGCCCCGGCGTCCGACGCTCCGCCGGCCTCGACCGTGGCGAAAGCGCCGGCGGCGGCGCCCGCCCCGGCCCGGATCGCTTCGGCTGCGGCTCCGGCGGCCCCCCCGCCGGCCTCGGCGCCCGCACCGGCCTCCTCTCCGGCCCCCGCGGCGGCGCCCGCGCCGCCCGCCGCAGCGGCCCCGCCGCCCGCACCACCGGCTGCGGCGCTCGTGCCGCCGGAGCGGCTCTACCTCCAGCCGATCCTGGAGCAGGCGGCGCAGCAGAACGGCATCCCGTCCGACCTGGTCCTGGCCCAGGCGTGGGCGGAGTCGAGCTGGCGAATCGATGCCGTCTCCAACATCGGCGCCGTCGGCGTCCTCCAGCTGACACCCGACACCGTGGACTTCGTGTCGAAACGCCTGCTGCACCTCGACCAGGACCTCGATGCCCTCGATCCGGCCGCCAACGCCCGCATGGCCACCGTGTACCTGCGGCACCTCCTCGAGAAGACCGACGGCGATTTCCGGCGGGCCCTCATGGCCTACAACCAGGGGCTTCGGTCGCTGTACCGCGACGGGCCCGTGCTGGAGGCCGAGGTCTACGCCGACCACGTCCTGGCCCTGCGCCCGGTCTTCGCCGGCGCCTGAGTTCTCTCCGCGTGGTGGCCGCGCTGTCCGCGGTGACGCTGCGTCAGCCGGGGTTCTGCCCACGCGCTGCGAGGGTAAGGGGCCGCTGACCGTTCAATTCCGCCGCCAAGCTGGGAGCCGGCGGGGCGCTGGGCAGGAGGCCGGGTTGGACGCACACGCCACGGGCACCGAGGCCCATCCTCGGCGACGGACCAAGGGTTCCACCGCGCCGTCGGCCGGTTGCCGCTTCGTCGAGGGACCTGGCCTCTGGATCCTCTCCGACGACGCCGATCCCGAGGAGCCTGACCTCCTGGTCATTTCCGACGACGGCGAGCCCGATCTCTGGGTCCTCTCCGGCGAGGAGGTTCCCCTCCACCGGCTCATCGACCGGGCGAAGCCCTCGTTGGCCGAGGCCACCGCCCTCGCCGCCCTGGTCCTGGAAGCAGTGGCCGACTTGCACGACGCCGGAGAGGTCCACGGCGCGCTCGACACCACCGCCGCCCGAATCGACGCGGAGGGCAACGTGCGGCTGGACCCCGGTCGCCCCCCGGTTCCCCATTCCGGTTCGGGGCGGGCGGGCCAGACCCGGGGTTCCGCCGGGCGCGACGGCGAGCGGCGGCGGGCCGATGTCCGGGCCGCGGCCGGGGTGGTGGCTGAGATCGCGATGTCGGCCGGCCGCCCCGCCCGTCCGCTGACCGGAGCCGAGGAGCGCATGGCGGCCCGGCTGGCGTCGGCCTCCGATCCCCGGAGCCTGGTGCGTCGCGGCCCGCGGAAGGCCGCCCACGGCCTCGACCAGGCGGTCGGCTCCGCCGAGCGGCGCCAGGCCGCCCGCCGAGGGCTCGTCGCGCTGACCGAGGCCGTCGTCAGCGCCGACACCGCTGTTGCGCCCGGGGCCAATAGGGCCATCGGTGTGGATAGTGCGATCGGGACCATTGAGGTTATTGGAGACAACGGGGTCAGCGGGGCAAGAGGTCCTATCGGGGCCTATGGGGCTAGCGGGTCCAATAGGCTTTCGGCTGGTCCCGTCGGCCCGTACGGATCGGCCCCGCCGGCGGCGGCGGCCCCTCCGGCGCGCCGGCTTCCCCCGCCCGCCCGGCGGCCGCCCATCTGGCCCAGGGTCTGGAAGGGTGTGGCGGCGGCGGTGGTCGTGGCCCTGGTACTCGGAGTGGAGCTGCGCTTCTTCGGCGCCAGCGTCCAGCGCAACGTGCACGTCCTCATGAGCGGCAACGTGCGGGCCGCGGCGGCCGGTCCGCGGCGTCCGGCGCCGTTGCCCGTCCTCGGCCCGGCGGTCGCTCCGCCGGTCACCCATCTGGAGGTTCGTCCGCTCGACGGGTGCCGCCCGGAGTCCGTCTGCAACGCCGTGGTTCAGGTCACGGTGACACCGCAGGATCAGCCGCTCGACATCGCCTGGGCCTTCGAGCTCGTGGACCGCTGCCGGTCGGGGCGGGAGCCTCGCCCCGGCGGCGTGCTCCAGGTCCCGCCGGGACGGGACCGGGCCGTGCAGACGGTGACGTTGCCGCTCCCGGCCGGACGGTCACTGGTGCTCATTCCTGTGACCAGCTCGCCGGTGCTCGTGGCGGGCACGCCGATGCGGCTCTCGCCCGACAACGGGCCCTGCTGAGGGGGCGCCGTTGCTCGGGGTGGAGAACGGGGGCCCCCGACCGGACCAGCCGCCCCGCCGGCGGCGGTCGGACATCGCCAATCTGTGCTTCGACGGGCTGGCGATCCTCGGCGCAGTGGTCCTGGTGGCGCTCGGAGCGCTGAATCTCTACGCCGTCTCCGGTTGGCAGAGCGCCGCCCGCCAGCTGGCCGTGGCCGCTCCGGGGCTGGTGCTGTTCGTGGTGCTCCGCCGGGTGCGCATGGACCGCCTCTCCGCCCTCGCCTGGGGCTGCTACGGCACAGCCGTGGTGCTGCTGGCCGCGGTGCCGTTCGTGGGGGTGGCCACCAAGGGGGCCCGGCGATGGATCGGGGTCGGCGCCCTCAGCGTGCAGCCCTCCGAGCTGGCCAAGCTCGGCCTGCTGCTGGCCCTGGCCCACGTCCTGACCTCGGACCGGCCGCCGGGGGCGCGGTTCGGTTGGACGCTCGCTCTGTGGGCCGTTCCCACCGGCCTGACGCTCCTCCAACCCGACCTCAGCACGGCCATGCTGCTCACCACCCTGATGGTGGCCATGCTGATCCTGGCCCGGATCCCCTGGCGGTTCCTGCTCCCGCCGGTGGTGGCGGCGGCCGTGGCCGCTCCGCTGGCCCTGCCCCTACTCCGGTCCTACCAGCTGGAACGGCTGCAGGGGTTCTTCACCCGCTCGCCCGATGCCGCCGGCGGCTACACCCTGCAGCAGGCCCACATCGCGCTGGCCTCGGGGGGGCTCACCGGCCGGTTCGGTGACGGGTTCCACCACCTCCTGGCCCAGTACCTGCCCGAGAACCACACCGACCTCGCCTTCGCCAGCGTCGCCCAGCAGTTCGGCCTCGTGGCCGGCCTCGTCGCCGTGGCCGTGACGCTGCTCATCGTGTGGCGGATGGCGCTGGCCGGTCGGGGATCCCGCACACGCGTCGGAATGCTCATCGGTGCCGGCCTGGCGGTGCTGTTCGGCACCCAGGTGGCCATCTCGGTGGCGGGGAACCTCGGCCTGCTGCCGATCGCCGGCATCCCCTTCCCGCTGGTCAGCTACGGGGGGACGGCGTCCATCGTCTATCTCGGGGGCTTCGGGGTCGTCCTCGCCGCCCGGCGTGACGGAGCCCGGCGCCGGCTGTGGGCACCCCCCCGATGGGCCCGCACGAACCCCCGGTGGCTGGCCCGGATCGCCCTCTCGCTCACGGTGGTCCTCCTGGCCTGCGCCGGCTACGGCCGCCACGTCCAACTGGCCCGGGGGGCGTCGCTCCTCCAGGCCTCCCGGACGCAGATGACCCGCTGCGTCGGCCTTCCCGCCGTCCGGGGGCTCATCACCGACCGCCACGGCGCCGTGCTGGCCGGCAACGCCGACCAGAGCGAGGTGGCCGCCGTCCCGGCCGTGCTGCGGAGGGACCCGGCGGCGGTGTCGACGCTGGCCGGGCTCCTCGGCCGTCCGGCGCCCGAGGTGGCCGGAACCGTGTCCCACTCCAGCGGGATGCTGGTCAAGCTCGGCTCGGTGGACGGCCCTGCCAGAGAACGCATCACCGCCGCCCGGGTGCCGGGCGTCGTCCTCCTCCCCTCACCGAAGCGTGTCTACCCGGTGGGCCCGCTGGTGGCGCCGTTCGTCGGCTTCGTGGGGGCCGACACGGAGAAGGACCACACGCGCTGGCCGGGCCTGCCGGTGGGGGAGCGGGTCGGCCGGGCGGGGCTCGAGCGGCACTACGACGCCGTCCTGCGGGGCGTGGCGGGGGAGCAGTGCTTCCTCGTCGACCCCCGGGGAAGGCCGGTGGCATTGGAGCGGCACCGCGACCCGGTGCCGGGACTCGACCTGCGCCTGTCGATCGACCTCGGCCTGCAGCAGCAGCTGTCGGACGCCCTCGGCGGCGCCCTCACCGCCTCCGGCGGCGACCTCGGCGGCGCGGTGGCCATGGACCCGAAGAGCGGCCAGGTGCTGGCCATGAGCAGCCTCCCCGCCTCGGACAACAACGCGTACGGACCCCCGGTCGACGAGGCCGCCCTGAGCCAGGCGAAGAGCGCCCCGGGGCACCCGACCCTGGAGCACGTGACGCAGGTGGCGGCGCCGCCCGGGTCGACGTTCAAGCCGGTGGTGGCGGCGGCCGACCTCGTCGCCGGGGCGCTGCCCCCCGACCAGGTCGTCCCCACCGGGGGGAGCTTCTCCTACAACGGTCACAGCTTCGCCAACTGGCGTGCGCTCGGACCGGCGAACCTGGTTCAGGCCCTCGCCTGGTCGAACGACGTCTACTTCTACAAGCTGGGCCTGTTGCTCGGCCCGGAGCGCATCCACGACATCGGTACGGCTCTCGGTGCCGGCCAGCTCACCGGGATCGACGTCGACGAGACGGCGGGGGAGCTCGGCACCCCCGACTCGCTGCACCGGCGGGGTGCAACCTGGTACCCGGCCGCCACGGTGGTGCTCGGGATCGGGCAGGGCCACGTGACCGCCACGCCGCTGCAGGCGGCCCGCTGGATGGCCGGCATCGCCACCGGGCAGCTCGTGACGCCCCGCCTCGGCCTCGACTTCGCCGGTGCCGATCACAAGGCGACCGTCGCGCCGGGGCCGGGTCCGGTTCCGCTGCCGTTCGCCGGCGCCCTGGGACCGCTGCGGGACGGGCTGCGCCAGGCGGTCCTGAGCGGCACCGCCGGGCTCCTCGGCGGCCTGCCCATCTCGGTCATGGCCAAGACGGGAACGGCCGAGGATCCGGCCAGCCCCAACGGCGACACCGATTCGTGGATGATCGCCGCCGCTCCCGCCGAGGATCCCGGCATCGTGTTCGCCTCGCTGGTGCGGGGCGGCGGCCACGGCGGGACGACGTCGGGCCCCGTCGTGAAGCGGGCCCTGCAGTACTTCGCCGACCACCGGGCCGAGATCCTGACGACCGGCGCCGCCGAGCCCGGCGCCGGCCCCTGATCAGCTGCCTGATCAGCTGACGGCGTAGGCGGCCAGTGCCTCCGGGTTGGCCAGGCAGCGGGCCCCACCCACGGCCACCCGGGTCAGCGGGTCCTCGGCCATGAGCACCGAGAAGCCGAAGGCGTCCTCCAGGCTCTTGCCGAACCCGGGAACGAGCGATCCGCCGCCGACGACGACGACGCCCTCGGCCATCACGTCGCTCACGCTCTGCGGGGGCAGGTCCTCCAGGCAGCCGGCCAGCGCCGAGAAGATCTCCTTGGTGACGGGGGCGACGGCCTCGGTCACCTCCTCCGGCGACAGGTTCACGACCCGGGGCCGGGCGGTGGCGGCGTCGCGCCCTTCGACGACCATGGTCGGATTCGGGTCGGCACTGGCCCGGATCTTGACCTCCTCGGCCATCCGCTCGCCCACGACCAGCTGGTGCTCGCTGCGGATGTACTGGTAGAGGGCGAGCGTCATCTCGTCGCCGGCCAGAGGCGACGACCGGTAGGTGAGCATGCCGCCCGAACCGAAGGCGGCCACCTCCGACGTCCCGCCGCCGATGTCGACCACGAGATGGGTGCGGGACGCCAGCGGGTCGATGCCGCAGCCGATCGCGCCGCAAACGGGCTCGGGGAGGAGCTGGGCCTTCCCGATGCCGGCCTCCTCGGCGGCCTCGAGCAGCGCCCGCCGTTCCAGCGCCGTAGCGCCGGCGGGGATGCCGATGACGACCGACAACCGCCGCCGCTGCCACCAGGTGGGGGCGATGTCCTGGAGCACTTCCCGCAGGAAGCGCCGGGTGGTCTCGAGGTCGGTGATGACCCCGTCCCGCAACGGACGGACGACCTCGACGCCGTCGGGCGCCCGTCCGAGGAGCTCCTCGGCGGCGTGGCCGATCCCGATCACGTCGGAGTGACGTCCGCCGTCGAAGCTGAGGGCCATCATCGTCGGCTCGTTGAAGAGCTGGCCGCTCTCGTTGTCCCATACGACCGTGTTGGCCGTGCCCAGATCGATGCTGACGCCGTCCACCAGTGCCCTCCCCGTAAGCCGACGCTGACAGAACCTTCCTGCAGGTCAACTACCCTCCGGGGCTGGTTTCAATCTCACCCGCCGCCGCTGCCGGCGCGGCGGCCGATACGGGCGGTGACGGTGCGGGTCGAGCCGCCCCGGACGACCGTGATGTCGAGCTGGTCGCCGGGCTTGCGGTCGGCGACGGCGGCGCTCACGTCGTCGGCGCTGGCGACGTCCTTCCCGGCGACCTTCGTGATCACGTCGCCTTGGGCGAGGCCGGCCAGCTCGGCGCCGGATCCGGCGGTGACGGCGGCCACCACGGCCCCCTTGCCCACGTCGAGACCCAGCTGCCGCTGGATGCCCGGGGTGAGCGTCACCGTCGACAGGCCGAGGAACGGCTGCTCGGGCGTCTGGCCCGACTTCAGGGTGCTGATGATCGGCAGGGCCTTGTCGATGGCCAGGGCGAAGCCGATGTTCTGGGCGTCGCCGGCCACGGCGGTGTTGATGCCCACGACCTCGCCGGCGGCGTCGAGCAGAGGCCCGCCGGAGTTGCCGGGGTTGATGGCGGCGTCGGTCTGGAGGACGTGGCGGAGCGTCTCGCTGCCCTGCCCGCTGCCCTGGCTACCGGCCGAGATCGTGCGGTCGAGGGCGGAGACGATGCCCTGGGTGACGGTCGGGCCGCCGTCGAGGGCCAGGGCGTTGCCGATGGCCACGACGGAGTCGCCGACGACCAGGGCGTCGGAGCGGCCGATCTTCACCGCCGGCAGGCCGCCGGCCTCGACCTTGAGGACGGCCAGGTCGGCGTTGGCGTCGCGGCCGAGGATCCGGGCGTCGAGCTTGCGGCCGTCGGCCAGGGTGACCGTGATCGCGCTCGCTCCCTCGACGACGTGGTTGTTGGTCACGATGACGCCGTCCGGGCTGAGCACGAAGCCGCTTCCGGCGCCTTCCTGCGGCACAGCCTGGAGGAAGGCGCCGACGCCGAGCGAGCGGGTCTGCACCGACACCACCGAGGGACCGACCGCGGCGACGATCTGGTGGACGTCGCCCTTGTGCTCGAGCAGCGATGCCCGGGCAGAGGCCACGGCCTTCGAGTTGAGGGCGGGGGCGGCCCCGGCGGCGGGATGATCGTGGATGCGGGCCACGATGCCGCCGGCGACCAGCGCCCCGGTCACCGCTCCGATCACCACGCCGGCCAGGAATCGCCGGCCCGGTCCGGCCGGGCCGGCCCAGGGGAGGGAAGGCCGGCCGGCCGGCGGGACCGGCGGCTGGGGATAGGGCGAGGACGGAGGTTGGTCGGCAGGCGGGGCCGGGGGAGTGACCGGCGGCCCCCACCCGATGGCCGGCCCGTCGTGGCCGGAGCTGGGAGGCCCGGCGGGCGGCGCAGGAGGGGTCCGGTCGGGCCACATCGTGGGGGGCATCTCGGCCATCGGTGGGTTCCTCCTCTGTTTCCGTCGGGGAGGCAGGTGAAGCCCCCGAATCCCCGGCCTGCATCCCCAGTTTCGGGTTCGGCGTCTCAAGCATCGAGGCAGTGGAGGCAAAGGTTCGGTAAAGACGGCGACCCTCCCTTAGCGTCTGGTGATGGTCCCCGCCGTCCTCTCCGCCGTCGCGCCGTGGAAGCACGGCGTGGTCCTGGTGGCGGCGGTGGCCGGCGGCTTCGTGAACTCCATCGCCGGCGGTGGCAGCCTGCTCACCTTTCCGACCCTGGTGTGGGTGGGGATTCCACCGGTGGCGGCCAGCGCCACCAACACCGTCGGCCTGTGGCCGGGCAGCGTCGGCGGCGTGGTGGGCTTCCGCCGCCACCTGCCTGAGCGGCGGATCATCCTCCTGCTCGGCGTCCCCTCCCTCTTCGGCGGGATCCTCGGGGCCGTCCTTCTGCTCCGTACGCCCCAGCACGTGTTCGAAGGTCTCGCCCCGGTGCTGGTCTTCCTGGCCACGGTGCTGCTGGCGGTCCAGGAACCGCTGTCGAAGCGGATCTCCCGGGGCGGCGCGGTGGGGGACGGGAGCCCCGGGTTCGCCACCGCCGCCGTCGTCTTCCAGTTCCTCGTCGGTGTCTACGGCGGGTTCTTCGGCGCTGGGATCGGGATCATGATGCTGGCCGCCCTCGCCATCCTCGGCCTGACCGACATCCACGAGATGAACGCGCTCAAGAACCTGCTGGCCATCGTGATCAACGGCGTCGCCGCGGTGTACTTCGTGACCCAGGGGGCGGTCCTGTGGACCGACGCGGCGTTGATGGCCGTCGGATCGATCGCCGGAGGCCTCGCCGCCGCCGCCCTCGCCCACCGCCTCGGCCGCCGCCTGGTCCGCCAGGCGGTGATCGCCATCGGGATCGCGGCCTCGATCTCGCTCCTGCTCAAGTTCGTCGGCTGAAGCTCGACCCGGCCAAGGCCGGCCCGCGCCGCCGGTTGTATCCTCGGCGCCATGCGGGGCTACACCGACGACAAGGACGCCGTCATGAAACGGCTGCGGCGTATCGAGGGTCAGGTGCGCGGCTTGCAGCGGATGGTCGACGAGGACGCCTACTGCATCGACGTCCTCACCCAGATCTCGGCCGCCACCCGGGCGCTCGAGTCGGTGGCCCTGCACCTGCTCGAGGAGCACATGTCGCACTGCGTGCGCGAGGCGGTCGCGGCCGGCAGCCCCGATGCCGACGCCAAGATGGCCGAGGCGGCCGCCGCCGTGGCCCGGCTCGTGCGTTCCTAGACGTCGGTAGCTGTTTCGGGGCCGCGCCCGGGGGGTTCAGGATCGCCTAGTACCTCAGTTCATAGGTTGTTGTGAGGTTTCTCTCGGGGGTTCTTGTCTCACCTGGTCGGTACATTTGTCGTATGGAGCGGTTGGTGGTGCGGACGGCTCGGGTGGCGGTGCGGGCGACGGCGGCTCAGCGTCGGCGTTGTTTTGGGTTGTTGTTCGCGGCAGGTGATGTGTGGGCGGGTCTGATCGAGTTGAACCGGGCGCGGTTCGTGCGGGGCGGTCCGCCGGTGTTCGGGTTCGCTGCGTTGTGTCGGGAATTGACGGGGGCGGATGTGGGCCCGTTGGCGCGGATCTGCGCCGAGGACGTGGCCAAGCGGTATTCGTCGGCGTGTTTTGAGACGGCCCGCCGGAAGAAGGCCGGGGGCCGGGCCCGGTACCCCCGCCGGAAACGGGCGGTGGTGCCGGTGCGGTTCCGGTTCTCCGCCTTCACCTTGGATGGGCGTCGTCTTCGCCTGGCGACGGCCAAGGGCGAGCCGGAGTTGTGGGTGCGCCTCGCCCGGGACGTCCCCTATGACCCGGCTGCGGTGCGGGCCGTCACGCTGATCGTCGATGCTGGGCGCCTGTTCGTGGACGTGAGCGCCGAGGTCCCCGTCGAGGACCATGACCTCGATCCGGGCCGGGTGGTGGGCGTGGATGTGGGGATCATCCATCCCTACGCGGCGGTGGGACCGGACGGCGACGCCCTGGTGGTGTCGGGCCGGGCGTTGCGGGCCGAGGAACGGCTCCACCTCGAGGACACCAAGCGGCGCAGCGCTCGCATGGGCCGCAAGGCTCCCCGCCGTGGTCAGCGCGGCAGTCGCCGGTGGCGTCGCCTCCGGGCCACGCAGCGGCGAGCGGAACGCCGCCACATCGCCAAAATCCATCTCGCTCATCACGAGGCCGCCAAGACGGTTATCGCCTGGGCGGTGGCCCGCCGAGTGGGGACCCTCGTGGTCGGAGACCCCAAAGGGATCACCCACCGCAAGGCGGGGCGGCGTCAGAACCGGCGGGTCAACACCACCTGGCGGCGCACCCACCTCACCGGGGCTCTCACCGACAAAGCCACCCGCGCCGGGATCACCGTCGTCCTCGTCGACGAACGGGGCACCTCCTCCACCTGCCCCCGCTGCCACCAGCGGGTCCCTAAACCACGAGGCCGGGCCTTCACCTGCCCACACTGCGGTCTGCTCGCTCACCGCGACGTCATCGGCGCCGCCAACATCGCCGCCCGAGGCGGCGGAACCATCGACGACGTCCCCGACGAATCGTCGACCACGCACCGTCGAGCCGGCACCGTGCCGACCCGGCGTGACCGACGCCGACACCGCTGGGACACCAGCCGCGCCGCCCGCCGGTCCAGCCCGACCCCGGGCCGCCCCACCGCCGCCACCACGGTGGGGAGTCGCTCGAAGGGGAGTCAACCCGCCCAGCACCACCCACGGGCCAGGAGCGACCGCGCCGCCACAAAACGGCACCCTCCGAGGATCGCAAACGTCATAACGACCAACGCGACGGGGTACTAGTGTGCGCCGTTGACCTACCCCCACCGAGTAAGGGAGGAACGATGGCAACGGTTGCTCAAGGCACGGTGCTGACCTGCGGCCACGAGGGCTGTGGCTGCCGGGTTGTTGTCCAGGAAGTGTGCAACTGCCCTGGCGGCGGCGAGAGCTACACGTGCATCTGCGGTTCGCCGCTCGTCCCCGTCGAGAGCTGATCACAGGATGACCTGACTCCGCCGACGCCCGCCGGGTACGGGCGACGGCGGGGTCAGGAACCTATCGGGGTGAGAACCGGGCCAGCCGGAGGCTGTTGCCCAGGACCCCCACACTGGAGAGGGCCATCGACACGCCGCAGGCCGCCGGGCTGAGCACGCCGGCGGCGGCCAGGGGTATGGCCACCAGGTTGTAGCCGAAGGCCCAGCCCAGGTTCTGGCGGATCGTGCGGAACGTGCGGCGGGACAGGGCCAGGGCGGTGGCCACGGCGGCGGGGTCGCTGCGCATGAGCACCATGCCGGCCGATTCGACGGCGACGTCGGTGCCGGCCCCGATGGCGATCCCGAGGTCGGCGCCGGCGAGGGCGGGGGCGTCGTTGATGCCGTCTCCCACCACGGCCACGACCCGCCCTTCGCGCTGCAGGTCGGCCACCACTGCGATCTTGTGGGCGGGCGTCGCCCCGGCCACCACTTCGTCGATGCCCGCGTCCCGGGCGGCGGTGGCGACGGCGCGGGCGTTGTCGCCGCTCACCAGCAATACGCGGTGCCCGGCCCGGCGCAGGGCGGCGACGGCGTCGGCGGCACCGGGGCGGAGCGTGTCGGCCAGGGCGATGACGCCCTTGACCTCCCCGTTCCAACCGGCCACGACGACGGTGCGGCCGGCGTCCTCGGCGGCGGCCGCGGCGGCGGCCAGGGCCTCGGGGAGCACCAGGCCCTGGCCGGCGACCCAGCGCGGGCTGCCGGCGACGACGTCGCGCCCGTCGACCTCGGCGAGCACGCCGCCGCCCGGGACGGCCCGCAAGCCGGTGGCCGCGGGCACGTCGATCTCCCGGCGGCGGGCCTCGTTGACGATGCCTCGGGCGACGGGGTGTTCGGAGCCGGATTCGGCCCCGGCCACCAGGGCCAGGACCCGCCCGGCCGGTTCGAGCGGGTCGGTGGCCAGGCCGACCACGTTCATGCGACCCTCGGTGAGGGTGCCCGTCTTGTCGAGCACGACGGTGTCGATGGCGTGGGCCGCCTCGAGCACCTCGCCCCCCTTGACCAGCACGCCGAGGGCCGCGCCCCGGCCCGTGCCGACCAGCACGGCGGCGGGCGTGGCGAGCCCGAGCGAGCAGGGGCAGGCGACGACCAGCACGGCCACGGCCGCCATCAGCCCGCCGCTGGGGTCATGGTGGACGAGCGCCCAGGTAGCGAAAGTGGCCACGGCGGTGGTGAGCACCGCTGGCACGAGCATGCCGGCGATCCGGTCGGCGAGACGCTGGACGGGCGCCTTGCGGTTCTGGGCGTCTTCGACGAGGCGGACGATGCCGGCCAGGACGGTGTCGCGGCCTACGGCCGTGGCCCGCACGTCGATGGTGCCGTCGCAGTTGAGGGTGGCACCGACGACCGTGTCGCCGGTGGTCTTCTCGACAGGGAGGGGTTCGCCGGTGAGCATCGACTCGTCGGCGGCCGAGGCGCCGGCGACGACGACGCCGTCGACGGGGACCTTCTCGCCGGGACGGACGCGGACGACGTCCTCCACCTGGACGTCCCCGGCCGGGATCCGGACCTCGGTGTCGCCGACCACCACCGACGCCTCCCGGGCGCCGAAGGCCAGCAGGCGTCCGACCGCCGAAAGGGCCCGACTGCGGGCGGCGGCTTCGAGGCCCCGGCCCACGAGGAGGGTCGAGACGACCACGGCGACGCCATTGAGGTGCCCATGGCCGGCGGCGCCCATGACCCCATGGTCGACGCCGTGGTGGACGCCGAATCCGCCGCCGGAAACGAAGTGCCACACGGAGGCGGCGTAAGCGGCCAGCACCGCGGTGGTGATGAGCGTGTCCATCGTGGCGGTGCGGTGCCGGGCAGCGGCAATCGATCCCCGCAGGAACGGCCGGCCGCACCCGAAGAGCACGACGGCGGCCACCACCAGGGCGCCCGCACCCCCGCTACCCCGTCCCGAGTGGAGCGCCGGGGCAGCCACAAGGGCCAGGGAGAGGGGCCAGGCGATGGCCGCCCGCATCAACCATCCCCGCCACGGCTGGGCGCCATGGGCGCTGTCAAGGGCGGCGGGGTTGTCCCGCACGACCACGGCTGCCTCGTAGCCGAGGGAGTCGAAGAGGACGGAGAGCGCCCCGATGTCCGTCCTGTCGGGGTCGTAGGCCACCCGGGCCCGAGCGGTGGCGAAGTTCACGCCGGCATCGACGACGCCATCCCCGGCCCGCAGCGCCTTGTCGATCCTGGCGGCGCACGCCCCACAGGCCATACCGCGAACGGTGAACTCCACGCTGTCGATGTGACCGCCTTCGGGCGGCGCGGGGTCGGATCGGGTCCGGAGGACAGGCTGCGGCGCGGAGTGCATGTACGTCCTCGAGGGTTCACGGGGCCGGTGGACGGAAGTTGCCCCGATAGTCGGCTTCGCCGACGATTCAGTTCCCTGGCATCGAGAAACGGAAGGATTTCCGCTCAGGTGACCCGGTGGCCGGCTTCGCCGATAGCGGCGCACACCGCGGCTTTGTGAGCCACGCCGATCACCGTCACGGTTTTGCCGGCGATGTCGACCTGGACGTCCTCGACGCCGGCGACCTGGCCGATCCGCTCGATGAGCAGGTCGGCACAACCTCTACAGGCGATGGTGGGGACACCGAGGTGGACGGGCATGCTTCGCTCCTTGGTCGAGGTTCCGACGCTCATCAGTTCCTCCTTGCCGCACCGGCCAGGGCGGGAACTAAAGGACGGGAAACGATGACTAACGCAGCACCTCCGGCCGGTGCGGTGGGCCCGGCCCCCGCCTGGCCGGAGGTACGTTCCCCGGGCTCACTCCAGCGGGCGATCCGCCCCGCCGAGCCCAAAGTGGGTGAGGCGTTCACCGTCGTCCGCTGACGGTTCGCAGAGGCATGCCTCCTCCAGCGGGCCCTCCTGCGACAGGTTCGCCCGCCAGGCGAGGCCGACGACCAGGAAGACGAAGCCGGGGAGGTGCACCGCCAGCCCGGCCAGAACGCCCGGTGCGCTGTGGAGGGAGAACACGTGCAGGTCCGCCTCCTCGGCCGCCAATGCGCCACCGATCGCCCCCAGCATCACCGACGTGGTCCCGGAGCGGGTGAGCAACGACCCGCCGGCGCCCGCCTGGCTCGCCGCCACCGCGATCACCGCCGGCACCACCAGGAGGACGATCCGGGCGGGGAGTGGACCGGTCACGTCGACGACGCCGAGCGGAGCGAGCGCCGTGACGATCAGGGCCACCAACAGCATTCCGCCGCCGAACCCGAAGACCAGGCTGACGAGAGGGTTGTGAGGCCGGCCCCGACCACGACTCGCTGACCGCGCCAGCGCGGCAACCAGGGCCCCTCCTATCAGACAACAGATCACGGAACCGGAGTGTAAGCCCCTCCCAGTCGGCGGGAACCACCGGACGGTCGCGGGACGACTACCGGGACGCTTCCTTCGTCCTCTGCTTACGCACAAGGGGAGTTGCATGCCCATCGCCAACGCTGCACGTCACCACTGACATCCCGGGCGACCGTGCACCACCATCATGCGCCCGGCTCGGAACCTGCCCTCATTCCCGTTGTCCTGGTCGCCATGACCGTCGCGGCGTTCGCCTTCCACTTCCGGGGCCGTCACTGCAAGTTTCTCGGAACTCAAAGGGCTCCGCCAGCGACCGTCCGTAACATGTGTTCACAAGCCCTTACGCAAGGCCTCCCTCCACGGTCGCGGTCGACGTGACGCTTGCCGCTGCCGACACCTGCACCACCCCTACCGGCTCCGGGCGGGCTGGCCGGCGCGCCTCGGACTTCGTCGCGGTCATCGGTGCCTGGCTGCTGGCGATTGCGGCCGCCGCGGTTCTCCCACTGCACAATCCGCCGGTGGCGCGGGTGGCGTTGTTCGTCCACGTCGTTTCCATGGCTGTCGGGTTCGGTGCGGTGGTCATGACAGACGTCTATGGGATCCTGTGGCTCCTCGGCTTCCGCACCATGCAGGACATCGTCTCGCTTGCGGTCGCAGCTCACGGAGTGATTTCGCTTGGTGTCGGCGGGCTGCTGGCCAGCGGCATCGCCCTCCGTCCCGACCTCAGTTCCCCCCTGGCCCGGTTGAAGCTCGGGCTCGTCCTGGCGCTCATGCTGAACGGCGTGGCGGCGCAGCGGATGCTGCACGGGTTCCGGCACACGCTGTCTTCCGAGGTGAGCGGGGCGAATGTCCCGTGGGCCGCGTTTCAGCGGATGCTGGCCACGGCCGTGGTCTCACAGTCGACGTGGTGGGGCGCCATCGCCATCGGATTTCTGACCAACGCCGACCGGCATGGCTGATGAGCCCTCAAGCTCTACACATGGCGGGATATCTACACAAAACCTCACATATCCAAAGGACAGCGCCTCGGAACGTCGAATCTGCGTTCCGACCGCGAATCGGGACCGGGTGCCGGATCGTGGATGAACCGCCCTCACGGATTCTCCGTGCTCGGGCGAGGTTTCTCCTGCCAAGCATGCCCAGATCGAGGAGCTGATCCCTTTGTTTCGACGCCCCATGAGGGTGGTCATCGGCGCGACCGTGACCGCTCTGGCCGCCATGATGACACCCGCCTCTGCCCACGTGACCGTGGGAGTCAACACGCTCGCAGTGACCAAATTGGTCTACCGGGTACCGGTCGAGCCCGCCCCGGCCACTCCGGCCGACCTGGCCGCCCACCACACCCAGAAGCTCGTCGTGGACTATCCCGCCGGCTTCAAGGTCACCAAGTGTTACAAGACCACGGACTTCACCTGCTCGTTCGACGTTGACACGGTGACCTTCACCCGCCTGTCGACCTCGACGACCTACGAGACGGTCGACTTCTTCACTGCCGCCGTCCGCACGCCGGGTATCGGCGGCACCTATCGGACCCCCGCCCTGCAGGTCTATTCCGACGGCGTGGAGGTCAACTGGAAGGACGCCAACACGACCGACCCCCACCCGGCCCCCCAGATCCGGGTCAACGGCCCCGACAGGGCCCCGAAGGTCGCCCTCGGCGTGTTCAAACCCCTCAGCGAGTTGGGCGCCGGCAACCCCTGCCCCCAGGAGGTCATCAACGAGGCGATCGCCATGGGGATCGACCCCGCTGTGCACTGTGGGCATTTCGGCTTCGAGCCCCCGGCCGGCTCTCCGCCGGCTCCTCCGCCTCCGGGCAACGAGCTCAATATCCGGGGAACGGCCAAGCTCGTTCGCAGCGGCCACCACACCACGGTCGAGGTCAGGGTGACGGGGCTCATGCCGGGCCAGGTGTACTCCGCGCACCTCCACGAGGGCACCTGCGGCAACCCCACCAGCCCCCACTACAAGAACGACCCCGCCGGCCCGGACGGGCCCCCCAACGAGCTGTGGCCGTCGTCAGACAAGAACGATCCCACCTTCGGGCTGCTCGCCAACAGCACCGGTGTGGCCAAGGGCTTCGGCCGCGTCGACTGGGTGGCCCGGCCCACCGCCCGGGCCATCTGGATCCACCAACCCGAAGACCCCGCGGCACCTCCGGGGTCGCACGTCCACGCCCGCATCGCCTGCGCCGACCTCGTCTGAGCGACAGACAACAGCCAGCCGAAACCATCGGGCTGGGGTGGGCCGGAGCGGCCGACCCCAGCCCGATCCCGGCGAAGTGGTCGTTGACGTGGGACGCGGGTCCGCAAAGCGAGGGACCATTCTCGGATGCCGTCTGGTGGGGCGAGTGGGGATCGAACCCACGACCCGCCGGTTATGAGCCGGGTGCTCTAACCACTGAGCTACCGCCCCCTGGACGAGACGCGATGCTACGGCGGAGGCAAGGGCATGGTCGGCCTCGGCGACTTTGCCGGCGTAGTGCTTGCCGCGACGGGCGTCAGGCGGCGTCGACGTAGTTGGGCGCGCCGTCGGAATCGGCGTCGGCCGTTCCCTCCTGGGCGTCGCTGACGCCGTCGCCGTCGCTGTCCTTGTCACGGAAGTTCGGCACCTTGTCGCCGTCGGTGTCGAGGGCGCCCTCCACCGCGTCGGGGATGCCGTCGCCGTCGCTGTCGGGGTCGCGGAAGTCGGGGATCCGGTCCTTGTCGGTGTCGAAGGTCCCCTCGAGGCGGTCGGGGAGGCCGTCGGCGTCGCTGTCGACGGCGACCCGGTCGGGGACCCCGTCCTTGTTGGTGTCGATCGTGCCCTCGGTGTTGTCATGGATCTTGTCGCCGTCGCTGTCGACGTCGACCCGGTCCGGCGTGCCGTCGGAGTCGGCGTCGGCATCGGGATTGGGCAGGCCCTCGACCGTGTCGGAGATGCCGTCGTCGTCGCTGTCGGTGTCGTACAGGTTGCGGTTCGTGTCGCCGTCGATGTCGCCGGTGCCCTCGATCCGGTCGGGCAGCTTGTCGCCGTCGCTGTCGGTGTCGAGGAAGTTGGGGACGTTGTCGCCGTCGAAGTCGGCCAGGCCCTCGACGTGGTCCGGGATGCCGTCGCCGTCGCTGTCGGGGTCGTCGGAGTTGACGACGCCGTCCTTGTCGATGTCGAACTGACCTTCGACGACGTCGGGGATGCCGTCGCCGTCGTCGTCGGGGTCGACGATGCTCGGGATGCCGTCGCCGTCGGCGTCCGTCGGGCCCTGGTCCTTGTCCGACACGCCGTTGCCGTCGCTGTCGGAGTCGAGGTAGTTCGGGACGTTGTCGCCGTCGAGGTCACCCGTCCCCTCGACGGTGTCGGGAATGCCGTCGTTGTCGCTGTCGGGGTCGACGTAGTCGGGGTGGCCGTCGTGGTCGCTGTCGAGCGGCGTCTCCGGGTGGGGGCCGGCCTCGATCTGGTCGGGGATCAGGTCGGCGTCGCTGTCGGTGTCGCGGAAGTCGGCCAGGCCGGCGCCGTCGGTGTCGACCGGCGCCGCCGGGTTGGGCCCCGCCTCCACCCGGTCGGGGATGCCGTCGCCGTCGCTGTCGCTGTCGCGGAAGTTGGGGCTGCCGTCGGTATCGGTCACGACGCTGCCCTCGATCCGGTCGGGGACCGCGTCGTTGTCACTGTCGGTGTCCCGGTAGTCGGGGACGCCGTCGCCGTCGGTGTCGGCGGGCGGGGCCGTGGCGATGACCAGCGGGTCCTCGTCGTCCGGGACGCCGTCGTCGTCGAGGTCGGTGTCGCCGGCGTTGAGTGGCACGCGCCGCGTCTCGACCCGGTCGGCGATCCCGTCGCCGTCGCTATCGGCGTCGACGAAGTCGGCGATCCCGTCGCCGTCGGTGTCGACCGGCGCGGCCGGGTTGGCCCCCGCCTCCACATGGTCGGGCGTCGTGTCGCCGTCGCTGTCGAGGTCCCGGTACGCGGGAAGGCCGTCGGCGTCGGGGTCGGCGGTGCCCTCGACCTGGTCGGGGATCGCGTCGTTGTCGCTGTCGGCGTCGAGAGAGTCGGGCCGGCCGTCGGCGTCGGTGTCGACCGTGCCCTCCACCGCGTCGTAGATGCCGTCGTGATCGCGGTCGACGGGGGCCGCCCCGGCGGGCGCGAGGTGCCAGGAACCGGCCACGAGGAGCAGCATCGAAAGGAACGGCAGGAGCTTCGAACGACGAGCGGTCACGCGTGGGTCCCCTCCCCAAGATTGCTCAAGTCTTTCAGAGTCCCGGTGGTCGGACAAAGACGGGCCGACGTCGGGCCAGGGGAGCCTCATCGGGATCTCATCATCACGTCGAGAGCCGCACGCAGCATCGACCGGGGCCCGGGTCCAGCCGGGCGGTGACGTCGGGCAGATCGAGTGCGGCGAGGAGCCCGTCCACGAAGTCGAGGTTCATACCGCACACGAGCGCGGTGAAATCCCGGGCGAGAGCGTCGAAGGGGCAGTTGGCCAGCGTCAGGTCCCCCCCGTCGACCCGGGGTTCGTAGCCCTGCTCCCGGAGGACTTCAGCGGCGGCCACCAGCCGGAGCGCCCGGTCGGCGTCGGGGCCGGCTCGGCGGCGGGCGGCCGAGCCCAGATCGGATCCGGCGGCCCGGGCGGCCTGGGAAAGGTTCTCGGCCAGGGAGCCTCCGGTCCGCTGCGTCTCACTCACGGCCGAGGCCAGGAGCCGCCCGACCAGGTCGTACTGGCGGGGCGGGACGCTGACGGCCAGCTCTCGGCCCGAGCGCCGATAGAGCTTCGTCGGACGGCCCGCGCCCGGACCGCGCCGCCCCGGCGGACGGCGGTACTCGGTGTCGAGGAGCCCCTCGGTCACGAGCCGGTCGAGGTGAAACTTGGCCACGTGCCGGGGGACGCCGACAGCCTCCGCCGCCTGCTGCCGGCTGACCGGCTCCGCCTGACTGACGACGTAGCTGTACAGCAGCCGGCGGCCCGGTTCCGCCAGCGAGGCGAGGACGGCGAGCCGGTCATCAGGTGTCTCCGGGTGCACGTCGACCCTCCGAACGTTTCTAACGGACATATCAGTTGACGAAAGAAGCCTCGGCATCTAACGTCCATCTTAGAGTCCGTTAGACGAGGAGGTTCTGATGGTGACGACGGCCAGTGCACCGACAACGGCAAGCTCGACCCGTACCGGTCGTGACGAAAGGCTCGACAACCCGGCCTTTCAGGCCTTCCTGCTCCTGCGCATCGGCTTCACGGTGGCCCCGATCCTGTTCGGCCTGGACAAGTTCGCCCATGTCCTCGTCAACTGGGACCTGTATCTGGCGCCCCGGATCAACGACATCATCCCGGGAACGGCCCATCAGGCGATGTACGCCGTGGGAGCCATCGAAGTGGTGGCCGGTCTCGTCGTGGCGCTGCGTCCCCGCTTCGGCGGCTACCTCGTCGCCGCCTGGCTGGCGGGCATCATCGTCAACCTGCTGCTGATCCCGGACTTCTACGACGTCGCCCTGCGCGACTTCGGTCTCCTGATCGGTGCGGTGAGCCTGGCCCGTCTGGCAACGGCGTTTTCTCCGTCCAGTCGGCCCGCCCGGGCGTAGGCCCATGACGGATCCGGCGTCCGAGGTCTATTCCCCCGAATCGCAAGCACGGCGACTGCGGATCGTCCGTCCGTCCGGAACGGTGGATCTGGCCGCGGCCGAGGTTGCCGTCCGCGACCTGCTCCTGGCTCTGGGGCACGACCCGGATTCGGAGCACCTGAGCGAAACGCCCTCGCGGGTGGCGCGGGCCTACGCCGAACTGCTCACTCCACGGTCGTTCGACCTGACCACCTTCCCGAACGACGAGGAGTACGACGAGCTGGTGCTGGCCCGCGACATCCCGTTCCAGTCCTTGTGCCAGCACCACCTGCTGCCCTTTCACGGCGTGGCCCATGTGGCGTACATCCCGGACGGGCGGATCCTCGGGCTGTCCAAGCTGGCCCGGGTGGTCGAGCTGTTCGCCCGGGGCCTCCAGGTGCAGGAGCGGCTGACCAGCCAGGTGGCCGGCTGGCTCGAAGAGCATCTGCAACCGAAAGGGGTCGGTGTCGTCCTCGAGGCCGAGCACCTCTGCATGTCGCTGCGGGGTGTGAAGGCGGCGGGCTCCACGACCGTGACGTCAGCCCTGCGCGGCCTGGTGCGGGACGATCCCCGCACCCGCACGGAGTTCTTCGGCTTGACGGGACGGGCGCGTTGATCTCGGCGGGGCCGGGGTAGAGGACGACCGCTGAAAGAGCAGAGGAGGCTGCGACGTGGGACTCCACGATATGACCGACCGGTTGGAGAAGATCGGTGCGCTCGACCGGGTGGCGGCGCCGCTGGCGGCGGCGGCGAAGAAGGCGATCGGCCCGGGGCGCCGCAAGGACCTCCTGAGCGGGGTCGGGCTCGGCCACCCTCTCCATCCGGTGCTCACCGACGTCCCCATCGGCGCCTTCACCGGCGCCACGCTGCTGGATCTGGCTGGACGTGGGGCCTGGGAGCCGGCGGTCCAGACGCTGCTCGGCGCCGGCCTCCTCGCTGCGCTCCCGACGGCGGCCGCCGGCCTGGCCGACTGGTCCGACACCTATGGCGGGGAACAGCGGGTCGGCGTCGTCCACGCCGCCGGCAACGTGGCCGCTCTGGCCCTCTTCGGCGCTTCCCTGGCCGCCCGCCGGGCCGGTGCTCAGGGGCTCGGCCGGACCTTGGGTTTCGCCGGGATGGGAGTGCTGGGCGGCAGCGCCTACCTGGGCGGGTATCTCACCTTCGCCCGGGGCGTCGGGGTCAACAACGCCTTCAACGAGGCGAAGCCGACGGAGTGGACGCCCGTCCTGGATGAAGCACAACTCACCGAGGGGAAGCCCGTCAGGGCCGAGGCCGGCGGCACGGCGATCCTGCTCTTCCGGACCGGTGGGCGCATCTTCGCCATCGGCAACCGCTGTACCCACGCCGGCGGCCCGCTGGACGAGGGCGAGGTCGACCCCGACGCGCTGTGCGTCACCTGCCCCTGGCACGGCAGCGTCTTCCGCCTCGAGGACGGCGAGGTCGTCCACGGTCCCGCCAGCGTCCCGGAGGCGGCCTACGACGTGCGCTCCGAGTCCGGGCGCATCGAGGTGCGGGCCCGCCACTGATGGCCGGGTGAGACCGTAGGCGACCCGGGAACTCAGCCGGTCGTCAGCGCCTCGTCAGGTTCCCAGCGGGCTCTCAGGGAGTTCCCCGAATGAGCGCAGGACGCGCCCCGATGGTGGGGACATGCACCCGCGGTCACGTTGGGACACATGAAGGCGCCGGTCACCGCCGTCCGCCCGGCCGGCCCGCCGACATCGCCTCCGGGCCGGCCGGTTCGCGGCCGGTCCCTGGCCCAGCGGCCCGCCCCCCCGACCGCGGCGGCATGGTGGCGCGACGCGGCCGGGTCGGCCGCGGTCGGCAGCGTCGTGGTCGTCGTCGCCCTCTGGCTCGCCCACCACGGTCTCCAGGATCTCCTGAGCGGCGCCCCGGGGTCGGCGCTCACCTCGCTCGGCCGCCTCACCGGGCTCGTCGCCGCCGACCTCCTGCTGGTGCAGGTGCTGCTGATGGCCCGCATCCCGTGGGTGGAGCGGTCCTACGGTCAGGACGTCCTGGCCCGCCGACACCGGCTCGTCGGATTCACGTCGTTCATGCTCATGGTGGCCCATATCGCCCTCATCACCGCCGGCTACGCCGCCGCCGACCGCAGCGGGCTCGCCGCCGAGGCGTGGGACTTCGTGGCCAATTACCCGGGCATGCTGCTGGCCACCGCCGGGACCGGGATGCTGGTCATGGTGGTGGTCACGTCGGTGCGGGCCGCCCGGCGCCGCCTGCGCTACGAGTCCTGGCACCTCCTGCATGTCTACGCCTACCTGGGCGTCGGCCTGGCGCTACCCCACCAGGTGTGGACCGGCACCGAGTTCACCGCCTCGCCGCTGGCCCGGGCCTACTGGTGGACGCTCTACGCCGCCGCCCTCGGGGCCGTCCTCGCCTTCCGGATCGGCCTGCCGGTGGCCGTGAACCTCCGCCACCGCCTGCGGGTGCGCAAGGTCGTGCCCGAAGGGCCCGGCGTCGTGTCGGTGTACCTGGCCGGCCGGGCCCTCGACCGGCTGCCGGTGCGGGCCGGTCAGTTCTTCGTCTTCCGCTTCCTCGACGGCCCCGGTTGGTCCCGGGGGAACCCCTACTCGCTGTCGGCCGCGCCGACCCGGGACGGGCTGCGCATCACCGTCAAGGATCTCGGCGAGGGAAGCCGCCGCCTGGCCCGGCTCCGGGCCGGCACCCGGGTCCTGGTCGAGGGGCCCTACGGGCGGCTGACCGGCGATGCCCGGCGGGGCCGAGGCGTCACGCTCGTTGCCTCCGGTATCGGGATCACCCCGTTGCGGGCTCTGATCGACGAATTCGGCGGCCCGCCCGGGGACGTCACCCTCATCTACCGGGCCGGTGCGCCGGAGGACTTCATCTTCCGGGACGAGATCGACCGCCTGGCCGCCGCCCGGGGCATCCGGGTCTTCTACGTCGCCGGCCGGCGGGCCACCTCCCGCCCGTCGTGGCTGCCGGAGACCGCGGCCCACCTCTCCGATGCCGTGGCCCTCGAGGAGCTGGTCCCCCGGATCGCGGCCCAGGACGTGTTCGTCTGCGGGCCCGATCCGTGGATGGAGGCCGTCCGCCGGGCCGCCCTCGAGGCGGGCGTCCCCGCCGACCAGGTCCACCTCGAACGGTTCGACTGGTGAGCGTCACCGGCCGGACCTCGAGGAGCTGACATGCGGCGCATCACGCTGTGGATGCTGTCCACGCTGTCGGGCCTCGTCCTCCTCGTCAGCTACCACACGAGCACGATGGGCGCCGGGGGAGGGCCGGCCGCGACGGTGCCGCCCGGGAGCGCCGGCACCTCCGCCCTTTCCGGGTCGTCGACCACCTCCACGACGTCGAGAAGCGCATCGTCCACGCCGCCCTCGGGGAGCGCGCCGGCGCCCGCCGGAGGCGACACGGTGGTCAGCGGAGCGGCGACGTCGACGCGGTGGGGCACCGTCCAGGTGCAGGTCCACGTCCGCAACGGCCAACTCGTCGACGTCGTCCCCCTGGCCGTGCCCGACAGCAATTCCCGCGACTACCGGATCAACTCCTACGCCGTGCCCGTCCTGCACGACGAGGCCCTCGCGGCCCAGAGCGCCAGCATCGACACCGTGAGCGGGGCCACCGTCACCAGCAAGGGCTACATCCGGTCCCTCCAGTCGGCCCTCGACTCCGCCCACCTCGCCCGCTCGTAACCGGACCGCATCCGCCGCGGCCGGCTCGGTTGGGGGACCAGTACGCTGTTGCGACCTGGTTGCAGCACGGTGTTCGGCACGGCTAACGTTCCACTCCTTTGGTGACGTGCGTCTGCGCCGGGTCTTCCGAAGCCCGCTGGTCGGCGAACGAGAAGGAGGTGGCCATGGCCGTCCAACGCACCATCGCCTCCGCCCTCGTCTTCCTGGCCCTGGCCGCAGTGGCCTGTGGTGGCAGCGACTCCAGCAAGGCCGCCGCGACACCGTCGACCGGCGCTCCGGCGAAGGCGATCGTCAAACCGCAGGTCGTGACCACGGTGTCTCCGATCACGAGTATCGCGGCCAACGTCGTGGGGGACCTGGCCGATGTGAGGGGCGTCATCCCCGAGGGGGCCGACTCTCACACGTTCGAGCCGCCGCCCGGTACGGCGGCGGTGTTGTCCAAGGCCGACGTGGTGTTCGTGAACGGCTTGAAGCTCGAGGACCCGACGAAGGAGCTCGCCCAGTCCAATCTGAAGGCTGGTGCGGAGATGGTCGAGCTCGGCACGAGGACGATCACCCCCGACCGGTACATCTACGACTTCTCCTTCCCAAAGGAGGGAGGGAAGCCGAACCCGCATCTGTGGACGAACCCGCCCTACGCCAAGGACTACGCCCGGATCGTGGCCGAGACCATGGAGCGGCGGGACGCCGAACACGCGGACGGGTACAAGGCCAATTACGCGAAGTTCGCGGCTCGGGTCGACGAGCTCGATACGGCCATGAAGGCAGCAACCGCGACGGTGCCCAAGCGGGAGCTCCTGACGTACCACGACGCCTACGCCTACTTCGGCCTGCACTACGGCTGGACGATCCTGGGCGCCATACAGGTCTCGAGCTTCGAGGACCCCACGCCCAAGGAGGTCGCCGCGCTGATCAAGCAGGTGAAGACGGAGAAGGTCCCGGCCATCTTCGGTTCCGAGGTTTTCCCGTCGCCCGTCCTGGCTCAGATCGGCAAGGAAGCGGGCGTTCGTTACGTCGACCAGCTCCGCGACGACGACCTTCCCGGCGAGCCGGGTGACCCGGGGCACTCCTGGCTCGGCCTGATGCGCCTCGACTACATCACCATGGTGAAGAACCTGGGTGGCGATGCCTCCGCCCTCGAGGCGGTCACGGTGGTCGACACCGCCCCCGACCA
>JAUZEY010000548.1 GCA_030838785.1 Actinomycetota bacterium
GCGGGTCCCGTCCTGGAGTTGGCTCGGGCGGCGGTGGTCACCCCGGGGCGGGACGACTGGAGCGGCGCTGCCTGCCCCGCCTGCGGCGGTCTGGCCCTGGTGTCGGTGATCGCCGAGGAGTCGGGGGAGTTCATGGGCGGTTCCCCCCGGTCGCTGGTCTGCGGCCGCTGCGCCGGCTGGTGGACCTTCCCCCGGGCGATCTGCACCTGGTGCTCGGAGGCCGATCCCCGGCACCTCCCGTCCTTCGTCCCCGACGAGCGCCGAGCCGTGCGGGTCGACGGCTGCGAGACCTGCAGCTGCTACGTGAAAACGTTCGACCTCCGCGAGGCCGGCGGCGCCGAACTCGTGCCCCTCGTCGACGACGTGGCCACCGTGGCGTTGGATCTCTGGGCCCACGACCAGGGTCTGGCCCGCCCCCTGGTCTCCTTCGCGGGGGTCTGAGCCGGCTCCGCTCACCCGCCGGGCGGCTCTCCGATCGCCTGGCGCAGGTAGGCCAGTTGTTCCGTTGCCCCCGGATCGGCCAGAGCGTTGATGGCCCGTACCCGCCGGCAGACGTACTCCCGTTCGGCGGGCCCGGCCGGAGGTGCCCACCGCAGCAGCGACGCCGCCTCCAGCACCGCAAGATGGGCGGACACGATGACCGGCACGTCCCGCCACGCGACGTCCGTCCGGCTGGCCGTCAGCAGCAGCAGCGCCTCGTAGGCGTCGATCAGGGCGCGCACGTCGGAGTCGGACGGGTCGATCGGAAGGCCCAGTTTCTGATCCCGCTCCCGGCCGGTCGCCTCGATCCGGATCAGGGGGCCGGGCGTCCACGGTACGAGGACGAGTTCGGAGTCGAACTCCCCTCGGACCGGCGCCTCGAGCCGTTGTGCTTCCACGCCTCCAGTATCCCGTTGCCCGCCGTCGGGGGAAGGGAGCGGGAAGAGGTTGGTCCGCTCCGGACCGTCCGGAGGGCGGCGGATTGGCGCGAGTCGGCCGGAGCGGGCACAGTCGATGAATGGGGGCGGGGAATGCCTGGACGATCGTGGAGGGCGGCGGGCCCGTCGTCGCCCTCGCCGTCCACGCCGGGAACGAGGTCCGGGCCGAAGCGCTGCGCCACATGTCAATCCGGCGCTGGCAGCGGTTCGTGGAGGAAGATCCCTACACCGACCAACTCACTGACGTGGCCGGCACAAGCATCGTCGTCCACCGGTCCCGCTTCGAGCTCGACCTGAACCGGGCCCGGGAGCGGGCCGTGTACCGCAGCTCCGGCGACGCCTGGGGCCTGACCGTGTGGCGGGCGCCGCTGCCGGCGGCGGTGCGGGAGCGGTCGCTGCGCCTCTACGACCGGTTCTACGCCGACCTGTTCGCCGTGCTGACCCGGGCCGGCACCGGCGGCCGGCCGTTCGTGGTCCTCGACCTTCACAGCTACAACCACCGGCGGGGCGGGCCCGGCGCCCCGCCCGCCGACCCGGCCGGCAACCCCGAGATCAACATCGGTACCGGGTCACTGGACCGGGAGCGGTGGGGCGGCGTCGTCGACCGCTTCGCCGCCGACCTCCGCACCGTCGACGTCGCCGCCCGGGGGATGGGGGGTGTCCCCCCGACAGGGGCGGCGGCTGCCGCCGAAGAACGCCCCCTCGACGTGCGGGAGAACGTCCGCTTCCGGGGCGGGCACCTCTCCCGCTGGGTCCACGCCGCCTTCCCCGGCCAGGGCTGCTGCCTGGCCGTGGAGGTCAAGAAGTTCTTCATGGACGAGCACACCGGCACCATCGACGAACCCGTCTGGGCCGGCGTGCAGGCCGCCCTGGCCGCCACCGTTCCCGGCGTGCTCGACGAGCTCGACACGATGCGGACCGTCCGCCGGCTGCGCCGCCGCCGCACCGCCGTCGCCTGACACCGACGCCGCCTGACACCGACGCCGCGGCGGGCTGCCCGCTCAGGCGACCGCGCTGACCCCGTCCTCCTCCAGGGTGCCGAGCAGACGGGCCTTCACCGTGGCGGCGTCGGCCTCGGCGGTGGCGACGTCGCCGGCCAGGACCATGAGGTTCATCCCGGTGCCTTCGACGAGACGGCAGGGGGCGAGGACGACGGCGCCCGTCCGCCCGTCGCTGGGACGGAACAGCTGGGGGCCGATGTCGTCGAGCACGGCCGGCAGCGGTCGGGGGCCCATGCGCAACCCGGAGCGCTGCACGATGACGAACGGCCGCCGCTGCCAGTCGCCCACCAGCCGGTTGGCGGCGGTGAGGGCGATCGACACTCCGCCCCACCGGCCATTGGCGTCGACCCAGTGGACGGCGGCCGACTCGAGGTCGGCACCGCTCAGCACGGCGTCGAAGCTGCAGCGGCCGAAGTAGCCGAGCTCCTGGAACAGCAGGGCCAGCCGCACCGCCTCGTCGGCCAGCCGCTGTTGCCATTCGGCCGGCAGCCAGGTCGGAGCGGCGCCGACGAACGTGCCCCGGGCGCCTTTGAGCACCTGGCTGAAGACGCCCTCCACCACGGGGAGGCCTTCACCGCGCTGCGGCACCCAGAGCTGGACCGACGGGCTGTCGAGGACCGGGTCGCTCCAGGCGCCGACGAGGAGCGGAAAGGCCCAGCCCCGCCCGGCCCGGCCGGTCCGGGCCCAGACGTGGGCCAGGAGCCGGTCGTGGTCGAGATCGGCCACCACCGCCGAGTCGAGGACGACGTTGCCGACACCGCCGGCGCTGTCGGGCATCTTCACCACCAGGCGACGGTGCCGCTTGGCCAGGACGTGGAGGGCGTCGGTGAGCTCGAAGGCGTCGGCCGCCCAGCCGGTCTCGGGCAGGGCGTCAGGGCCGAGGACCTCGGCCACCCGGCGGGAGAACCACGCCTTGTCGTTGACCCGGGCGGCCAGCACCGGCGGCGGCCCCAGCACGGAGACCTCGACGCCGGCCTCCTCGGCCACCGCCTCGGCGAGGCGCCAGGCGGCGGCGGTCGACAGGTAGGGGATCACGGTGAGGCTGCCCTCCTCCCCGGCCCGTTGCACCAGCCGGGCCATCGCCGCCGGGTCGGCCCGCAGCGCGTCGGGTAGCGCCCCGGGCCCACCCGCGGGGCGGGGAAGGACGTCGACCTCGCCCAGGCGCAGCGTGTCGCGGGCGTAGGCCTCGAAGTCCGGAACCCGTTGCCCGCCAAGGGCGAGGATGTCGCCGTCCTCGGCCAGGAACAGCGAGCGGTACTCGAGGGGCGACGGCGCGGCGGTGGTGAACAGGGGGATCTCGCCGTGGTCCTCGAAGATGAGCGCCGGGCCATCGCCGACGCCCTGGCGGACCCGGCCGCGGCGGCCGGTCGGGGGAGGCAGGTGAAATCCCCGAGCGTCGTCGGCCAGCACCGGATCCCGGCCCCGGAGCTCGTCGGCCAGCGCGGCGATGCGGCGTTGCTCGGCCTCGCCCACGGTCACCGGAATCTGTTCGACGACCGGCAGCGAAGGACGGACCCGCCAGACCCGCTTCACGTCGTCGTGGCGCGGGCTCACCGCGGTCGCGGCAGCGCCGCCGCCCCCAACCGTCATCATTGCCGTCCCGAATCTCGAAGTGTTGAACAAGGGCACCAGCAGAGAGCCGTCTCCGGTCGTGCCCTCGACGCACGGGGTGGGCGGCGTTCCAGAGTGTGACGGATCGCGCCCCGTTCGACTAGGGGTAAGCGGGCCCGACGGGCAGAATCAATCGCCCAAATCTCCGGGGCCCTGACGGCCGCCCCCCGGCCCGGTTACGAGCCGGTGAGCAGGCGGGTGCGGACGGCGTCGTCAGTGGCGCAGTCGATGGCCGACCAGGCCATGGCGACGGCGCCGTCGGCGATGGCGCGGTCGGCGGCGGGAGTGGCGCACTGGGCCGTGAACTCGGGTTGGTGGTTCACCGCCGGCAGGGAATCGATGCCGATGGCGGGGTGGATGGACGGGATGGCCAGGGACACGTTCCCCATGTCGGTCGAGCCCGCCGCCCGCGGGTCGAACGGGGGGAAGGTGCGGCCGAGGGCTTCGGCGTTGCGGCGGTAGGCGGCGGCGACGACGGGGTCGTGGTGCATCTCGGCGTAGGGCTCGTGCCGGGGCACCACGTCGAGGGTCGTGCCGGTGGCCAGCGCCCCGGCCTCGAAGCAGCGCATCACCCGCTCCCGCATGAGCGCGAAGTCCGCCACCGTCTCGCCCCGGATGATGTACTCGGCCTCGGTGTGGGCGGGCACGATGTTGGGCGCCTCCCCGCCGTGGGTCACGATGCCATGCACCCGGTCGCCGGCGTGGATGTGCTGGCGGAGGAGGCCGATGGCCACGCTGGAGACGGTGAGGGCGTCGGCGGCGTTGAGCCCGAGTTCGGGGAACGCGGAGGCGTGCGCCTCCTTGCCGGTGTAGCGGATGCGGAACTGCTGGGCGGCGATGATGGGCCACTCGGCGATGTCGATGGGGGCGGGGTGGGTCATCATCGCCAGGTGGGCCCCGTCGAAGGCGCCGCCCTGCAGGAGCAGGATCTTGCCGCCGCCGCCCTCCTCGGCCGGGGTGCCCATCACCCGCACGGTCAGCCCGAGGTCGTCGGCGACCTCGGCCAGGGCGACGCCGGCGCCCACCGCGGTGGCGGCGATGATGTTGTGGCCGCAGGCGTGCCCGATGCCGGGCAGGGCGTCGTACTCGGCGCACACCACCACGTGGAGCGGCCCCGACCCAGCCGTCGCCTGGAAGGCGGTGGGCAGGTCGCACAGCGCCGACTCGACGGCGAAGCCGTACCCGTCGAGCGCCTCGCCGAGCCAGGCGCAGGCCCGCTCCTCCTCCCACTTGGTCTCGGGGTGGGCGTGGATGCGATGGCTGAGGGCCACCATCTCTTCCTCGACCCGCTCGAACGCGGCCCGGGCGGCGGCCTTGGAGTCCATGGCCTCAGACTAGGTCGTCCCTGGTGGCGCAGGATCGGGCTGGGCGCTGACCGATGCCGCGGTCGATACCCGGGGGCCGCCCCTCCCGGCCGGACCTAGGCCTCCGGCCGGATCATGACGGCGGCTCGGCGGCCACGACCGCCTCGACGGCCCGGGTGAGCGTGTCGGGGCCGAGGTCGGGGAGGGCGGTGTACCGGGCGCCCATGGCCTCGGCCAGCGCCCGGGCCAGTCCGAGGCGGAGGTCGGTGTCCTCGGCGTCGACGACGAGGGCTTCCATGCCGGCAGCGGCGATCTCGGCCGCGGCGGCCAGCGCCGCCTGCGTCGGGCCGACCTTGACCCCTCCGGTGGTCGACCGGCCGGCCGACGTGGCCCGCCCGTCGGTCACGACGACGATGACCGGGCGGCGGTCGGGGTCGCGGCGCAGCGCCGAGCGGGCGACGTCGAGGGCGGCCCGCAGACCGGGCCCGAGCGGGGTGCGGCCGCCGGTGGGCAGGTCGGCGAGGCGGGCCCGGGCCACCTCGACGCTGCCCGTCGGCCGGAGCGCCACCCGGGCCTCCTCGCCGGCGAAGGTGACGAGGGCGACCCGGTCGCGCCGCTGGTAGGCGTCGAGCAGCAGGGAGACGGCGGCCCCCTTGGCCGCCTCCATGCGACTGGTCGCCCCCATGGAGCCGGAGGCATCGACGCAGAGCACCACCAGGTTGGCCGTGCGCGCCTCCCGCACCGCCTGCCGGAGATCCCCCCGCTCCACCACGGCGCCGGTGCTCGGAGCGGTGACGCTCGACGCCGCGGCGCCGCCACTGGCAGCCGGTCGAGCCGACGCGTGGCTCTGCGCCGCCCGGCGAGCGGAGGCGGCCTGCACGGTGGCGGCGACCGCGACGTCGGTCACTCCCTCGGGGGACGGGCGGCCGGCCACGATCCCGCCCCGTTCGGCCGGACCCCGGTTGCGCCGCCCGAGCACGCCCGACGGCCGTTGGGTCTTCAGGGTCAGGAACCCGCTCGCCCCGGGTGCGGCCGCCGGGGTGGCGCCAGGCCGCCCATCACCCGCACCCGGCGGCTGCTCGGCCGGCTCGGCTCCGGGCGGGGTACGACCGCCGGTGGCGCCGGTATCCGTTTCTCGCCGCTGGTCCGGATGGTCGGGCGCAGGCCCCGCGGTGTCGGCCGGAGCGCGTTGGCCGTCGCCGGGGTCCGGGGTCGCCGGCGGCGACCGGTCCGGCGGGGGCGCGGCTCGCTCGAGCGCGGCGTCGAGGTCTTCGGCCGACAGGCCGGGGGCGTCGAGGGGACCCCGGCGGCGGCGGTGGGCCAGGGCCAGCGGCGCCAGGCGGACGACGTCGGCGGCGGTCGCCTCCTTCCGGCCGTCCAACGCCGCGAGGGCGGCCACGCCCCGGGCCAGGACGAGGTCGGCCCGGAGACCCTCGGCGTCGAGTTCGGCGCACAGCCGGCTGGTCAGGCCCAGCACCTCGTCGGGGACGACGACGTCGCCCAGGATCGCCGCCGCATCGGCGATGGCGCCCCGCAGCGCCTCCTCGTCGGCGGCGAACCGCTCGGCGAACCGGTCGGGATCGGCGTCGAAGGCCAGCCGGCGGCGGACCACCGCCGTCCGCAGCTGCGGATCCCGGGGCGCCCGTACCTCGACGGCCAGCCCGAACCGGTCCAGGAGCTGGGGTCGCAGCTCGCCCTCTTCGGGGTTCATCGATCCGACGAGCACGAACCGGGAGGGGTGTTCGGCGCAGATCCCGTCCCGCTCGATGCGGTTGATCCCGAAGGCGGCGGCGTCGATGAGCACGTCGACGAGATGGTCGGCCAGCAGGTTGACCTCGTCGACGTAGAGGACCCCCCGGTGGGCGGCGGCCAGCAGCCCGGGCCGGAGCCGGGACCGGCCTTCGAGGAGGGCGCCCTCGAGGTCGAGGGTGCCGACGACGCGGTCCTCGGTGGCGCCGATCGGGAGCTCAACGAACGGCGACCCGGCGCCCATGAGGCTGGCCAGCGCCCGGGCGGCGGTCGACTTGCCCGACCCCTTCTCGCCCCGGATGAGGACGCCGCCCAGTTTCGGGTCGACGGCGTGGAGGAGCAGGGCGAGCTTGAGATCGTCCTGCCCGACGACGGCCGACAGCGGGTACGGCGACACCGGCCCGGTCACGACGGGCGGTCCTCGGCCCAGCCCTCGGCTTCCAGGACGGCGTCCCGCAGCGTCGTCAGCGCCGGCTCGGAGGCGTTCCACAAGCCGCGGGCGGCGGCTTCCAGCAACCGCTCGGCGATCCCCTGCAGCGCCCAGGGATTGGAGGCGGCGAAGAACTTCCGCACCTCGGGATCGGCCACGTAGGCCGAGGTGACCTGCTCGTACATCCAGTCCTCGCCGATCCGGGCCGTGGCGTCGTAGCCGTAGAGGTAGTCGACGGTGGCCGCCATCTCGAACGCCCCTTTGTAGCCGTGGCGCATCATGGCCGAGATCCAGCGGGGGTTGAGCACGCGGGACCGCACCACCCGGCGGGCCTCCTCGGCCAGGGTCCGCACCCGGGGCCGTTCGGGGTCGGCGGAGTCGCCGAAGAAGGCCTGCGGTGCCTGACCGCCCCGCAGGGCCCGCACGGTGGCTACCATCCCGCCGTGCTCCTGGAGGTAGTCGTCGGAGTCGAAGATGTCGTGCTCCCGGTTGTCCTGGTTCTTCACCGCCACGTCGATGAGGGCGAAGCGCCGGCGCATCGCCTCCGGGGCGGGGACGCCGTAGCCGGAGCGGCCGTAGGCGTAGCCGCTCCAGGCCAGGTAGACGGTGGCGAGGTCGTCGTCGCTCTCCCAGTCCTTGGAGTCGAGGAGGGCGAGGATGCCCGACCCGTAGGCGCCGGGCTTGGCGCCGAAGATGCGATGGTCGTCGCCGTTGGCCCGCACG
>JAUZEY010000552.1 GCA_030838785.1 Actinomycetota bacterium
CACAAGGCGCTGTACCGGGCCGAGCGGGGCCCGGTGCCGGCCGGGTGGCACACCGTTCCGTTCGGATCGGCCCGGAGTGCCCGGGAGGGGCGCGACGTCACCGGCGTGACCTACGGCATCGGCGTCCGCTGGGCGCTGGAGGCGGCCGCGATCCTGGCCGACGAGGACGCCGGAGACGTCGAGGTCATCGACCTGCGCTCCCTGCGGCCGTGGGACGCCGACACGGTCCTGCCCTCCGTCGAGCGGACCGGCCGGGCGTTGGTCCTCCACGAGGCACCGTTGACGGGCGGGTTCGGCGGCGAGGTGGCCGCCGCCATCGCCGAGCGGGCCTTCGCCCACCTCGACGCCCCGGTCATGCGGGTCGCCAGCACCGACACGCCCGTCCCCTTCAGCCGCCGCCTGGAAGCCCTCCACTCCGCCCGCGGCCGGCTCCTCCCCGCCCTGCGCTCCCTCCTGGCCTACTGAGCCGTCCGCAAGCGGTAGTATGGGGAAGCATATCCATTGATTTACTAGAAAAGCGGCGAAGCCGCCCAAGGAGGCTTATCCATGACAATCCGACTGGGTGACGAGGCGCCGGACTTCTCGGCCGAGACGACCGACGGGCCGATCGACTTCCACTCCTGGAAGCAGGGGAAGTGGGCGGTGCTGTTCTCGCACCCGAAGGACTTCACGCCGGTCTGCACCACCGAGCTCGGGGCGGTGGCCAAGCTCAAGCCGGAGTTCGACCAGCGCAACACCAAGGTCATCGGCCTGTCGGTCGACTCCATCGACTCGCACCAGCGTTGGCAGGCCGACATCGAGGACACCCAGGGCGTGAAGCTGAACTTCCCGCTCATCGCCGACTCCGACCGCAAGATCGCCGACGCCTACGGGATGATCCACCCCAACGCCGACGACACCTTCACGGTGCGGTCGGTGTTCGTCGTCGGCCCCGACAACAAGGTCAAGCTGACGCTGACGTACCCGGCCTCGACCGGCCGCAACTTCGACGAGCTGCTGCGGGTCATCGACTCGCTCCAGCTCACGGCCAACTACTCCGTGGCCACCCCGGCCGACTGGAAGGACGGCGACGACGTCATCATCGTCCCCGCCGTGTCCGACGAGGCGGCCAAGGAGAAGTTCCCCTCCGGCTGGAACGCGGTGCGCCCCTACCTGCGCATCACCAGGCAGCCCAACAAATAGATCACGCTTCGCCGGCCAGCGCGGCGACGAGGATGTCGAGGCCTTCCTCGAACTCGTCGTCGGCGATGGTGAGCGGCGGGATGAGCCGCAGCACGTTCTCGCCCGGGCCGCACAGGAGGACGATGAGGCCGTCGTCGAGGCAGCGGGTCTGCACCGCTTCGGCGACGGCCTTGTCGCGCAGTTCCACTCCGATCATCAGCCCGACGCCCCGCACGTCGACCGGGCCGGCACCCGGGCCTTCGGAGCAGAGTCGGCCTAGGCGCTCCACGGCGATGCGGCCGAGGCGGCGGGCCCGGTCGTAGCAGCCCTCCTCCTCGAGCACGTCGAGCGTGGCCAGGGCGGCGGCGCACGACACCGGGTTGCCACCGAAGGTCGAGCCGTGGGAGCCGGTCGGCCAGCGGTCCATGATCGCCCGCGGGGCGATGATCCCGCCCAGCGGCAGGCCGGAGGCGATGCCCTTGGCGAAGAGGATCACATCGGGGGTGACGCCGAACGTCTCGGCCGCGAACGGGCGGCCGGTGCGGCCGACACCGGTCTGCACCTCGTCGAAGATCAGCAGGATGCCGTGCTCGTCGCAGCGCTCCCGCAGCCCGGCCAGCCAACCGACCGGCGGAACGACGTAGCCGCCCTCACCGAGGACGGGCTCCACGATCAGAGCACCGACATTGGCTCCTGGCGCTTGCACGTCCATGAGCTCGTCGAGCCCGTCGAGGTCGCCGTAGGGGGCGATCGTGACCGATGGGAGGAGCGGCTCGTAGCCCTCCCGGTACTTGCCCTTGGCCGTGGTCAGGCTGGTGGCGGCCATGGTCCGGCCGTGGAAGGCCCGCCGGAAGGCGATGACCCCGGGCTTGCCGGTGACCTTGCGGGCCAGCTTCAGCGACCCGTCGACCGCCTCGGCGCCGGAGTTGCAGAAGAACACCTGCGCGTCGGCCATGAACGGCACCAGGGCCGCCAGGCGCTCGGCCAGGCGGATCATCCCCGTCGGGTGGCAGACCACCGACGTGTGGAGCAGCGTCGCCGCCTGCGCGGTGATGGCGTCCACCACGGTCGGGTGGCAGTGGCCGGTGTTGGTCACGGCGATGCCGGAACCGAAGTCGAGGTAACGGCGGCCGTCGGCGTCCCACAGCCACGACCCCTCGCCCCGCACGGCGACGACGTCGGTGATCCGGGGGAGGACGCCGGCCAGGGCGGCCTCGTCCCGGGCCAGCCACTCGGCCGACGTCGGCTCGACCTCGGGCTCGACCGGCTCGGGCAGTTGGTAGACGGCGCTCATTCGGCCTGTCCTTTCGGGGACGCCCCGGGCCCCTGTCCTTTCGGGGCCACCCCGAGCCCGGGGCCCGGAGTGTCGATCTGGGCCCGCTGGAGGCGCCCGGAGTAGTCGATGTAGACGGTCTTCAGTTGGCTGAACTGCTCGATGCCCCGGGCGCCGGCCTCCCGGAACCCGTTGCCGGTGTGCTTGGTCCCGCCGAAGGGGAGCGGGATCTCGGCGCCGATGGTCGGGGCGTTGACGTAGACGATCCCGGCGTCGATACGATCGACGGCGTAGAGGGCGGTATTGATGTCGCGGCTGTAGATGCACGACGACAGGCCGTATTCGACCGAGTTGACGACGTCGAGGGCCTCGTCGAGGTCGGCGATCTCCATCACCGCCAGTACCGGGCCGAAGACCTCCTCCCGGGCGACGCGGTGGTGGGGCTCGACCCCCGTCAGCACAGTGGGCTCGAAGAACGAACCGCCGTCGCAGCCGAAGACGGCGTCGCGGACGTTGCCGCCGCAGGCGACGGTGGCGCCCTCGGCGATGGCGTCGGCCACCATCGCCGCGATGCGGTCGGCCGACGCCCGGTTGATGACCGGCCCGACATCGGTGGACGGGTCGGTGGGATCGCCGAGGCGGAGCTCGCCCGCCCGCTTGGCGATGCGCTCCACCAGCTCGCCGGCCACGTCGGGGTGGACGATGAGCCGCGACGTCGACGTGCAGCGCTGCCCGCTGGTGCCGAAGGCCCCGAAGATGGCGCCGTCGACGACGAGGTCGAGGTCGGCGTCGGGCCGGACCACCATGGCGTTCTTGCCCCCCAGCTCCAGCGACACGAGCCGGGGCCCGGTCTCCATGGCCGCCGCCGCCACCTTGCGGCCGGTGGGCACGGAGCCGGTGAAGCTGACGGCGCCGACGCCGGGGTGGACGGCGATCGCCGCCGCCGGCTCGGCGTAGCCGTGGACCAGCTGGATGAGCCCCTCGGGCACGCCGGCCTCGTAGCAGGCGGCCACGAACGCCTCGGCGCAGGCCGGGGCGTGCTCCGACGGCTTGAGCACGATCCCGTTGCCGGCCAGGAGGGCGGGGAAGCACTTCCACGACGGGATGGCCACCGGGAAGTTCCACGGCGTGATCATCCCGATGACGCCGACGGGGGCCCGGGTCGTCCAGCACAGCTTCGACCCGAGCTCGGACGGGACGGTCTCGCCCCAGGCCGCCCGGCCCTGCCCGGCCACGAAGTTGGCCATGTCGACGGCTTCCTGCACGTCGCCGCCAGCCTCGAGGAGGATCTTGCCGCACTCCCGGGAGACCAGCTCGGCCAGCTCGGCCTTGCGGGCCAGGAGGATCTCGCCCGCCTTCACGATCACGCCGGCCCGGGCCGGGATCGGCACCCGGGCCCAGCGGCGCTGGGCGGCGGCGGCCGCCTCCACCGCCCGGTCGACGTCGGCTGCGCCCTGAATCGGATAGGTGCCGATGACTTCGGACGGGCGGGCGGGGTTGACGGAGTCGAACGTGGCCATACCTGTCCCTCCTTCGTCGCGACGTGTCTGAAACATCTATTTCAAGGGTACGGTTACTGTAACGTCTATGCCATGATGGTTTCGGCGCAAATCGACGCACACCTGCCCCGCCTGACCAAGGCGGAGCGCCGGGTGGCGGCCGTCGTGGCCGACGATCCGGAGGCGGTGGCCTTCGGAACCGTGGCCGACGTGGCCCGCCAGGCCGGCGCCAGCGGCGCCACCGTGGTGCGCCTGGCCGCCAAGCTCGGCTTCGAGGGCTTCGTCGACCTCCAGGCCGCGGTGCGGGACGAGATGGCCCGCCGCCTGCGCCCCGCCTCGGAACGGATCCGCCGCCCCGCCCCCGGCGACGTGCTCGGCACCGCCCTGGCGGTCGAGATCGCCAACGTCGCCGCCACCCTCGAAGCGGTCGACCGCGCCGGCTTCGAGACGGCGGTCGGGCTGCTGTCCGGAACGGGGGCCGGGCGGGTGCTGGTCCTGTCGGGCGACGCCTCCTCGGGTGTGGCGTCGCTGTTCGCCGACGAACTCTCGATGCTGCGTCCCGGTGTGGCCCTGGTCGACGGATCCGAGGTCCGCGTGGCCCGGTTGCTGGCCGACGTCGGCCCGTCCGACGTGGTGGTGGTGCTCGACCTGGCCCGCTACGACCGGGCGGTGCTCGACGCCGCCGGCCGGGCCGCCGCCGCTGGGGCGACGCTGGTGGCCCTCACCGACAGCGCCCTCTCCCCGCTGTCCTCGGCCGCCGCCGTGAGCTTCACCGCCTCGGTCACCGGCGCCGGCCCATTCGACAGCCACGTGGGCCTCCTGGCCCTGGCCAACGCCCTGCTGGCCGGCGTCGCCGCCCGCCTGCGCCGCTCGGCGACCGACCGCCTCGACCGGGTCGAGTCCGCCTGGCGCACCGCCGCCGCCCTCACCGACGCCTGACCACCCACCTCGAACCGGCGTTCCTTTTCCGCTGTATCGCCGGAGAACGAACGCCGGTTCCGAGCTCCCGCCCGGTCGACGCGTTCCGGCGTTCCTTTTCCGCTGTATGCCCGGAAAACGCACGCCGGTTCGGGTCAGGATCCGGCGTCGCCCTTCATCGAGGCCAGCATCATGGCCACGATCGGGCTGGCCTCCTTTGGTTGCCAGGACTTGTAGGCGACGGCGCGGGGGAGCGGCCACTCGATGTCGACGTCGACGCGCGTCCCGAAGGCGGCGGCGCCGGCGAGGACCGTGAGCGCCGTTTCCAGCACCCGGCGCTGCATGGCCCGGTCGCCGGGCATCCCGAACGGGTGGCCGAAGGGGAACTCCACGCCGACGATGCGGGGGGCGAGGAGGGCGGTGGCCAGGGCCGGCATCATCGTGACGGTGACGGTGGGGATCCCGGCGGCTTCGATGAGACGTGCCAGCACGGGCACGTTGCGGCAGCAGTCCGGTCAGACCGGGGCGAGGATCAGCCCGTCCGTTCCCTGATCCCGCAGCAGTTCGACGATGGCCGGGGCAGTCTCGTGGCGCCACACCTCGAGACCGGCCTGCTGGTAGCCCATGACCGAGACGTGACCGGGAGCCACCGAGCCGACGCGGCCCTCGCCCACCAGCGAGGCCAGACCGGCGAGGGGGAGGGCGATCTCCGGGTCGGCCAGCACGTCCTCGTGGTTGACGTGGAGGTGCATCATCCCGAGGCCGGCGCCGTCGAGGGAGGCGGGCAGCACCCGGTGCGTCGGGTCACCCCAGGTCGGCTCGCGCTGCTCCCGCTCCCCGTCGAACGGGTCCTGGCCGTCCAGGTAGAGGCCGGCCGACGTGAGGAGGGCGATCTGCGCCTCCGCCAGGCGCTTCTCGAACGGCGCCCACGTCGGACCGTCGTCGCCGGGGGCCGGGGCGGCTCCTTCGAAGAGGGGAATGAAGGAGCGGGGGAGGAAGCGGTAACTGTCCACGATCACGGGCCCGACGCTACCGTGCGACCCGTGACCGAACCGCAGCCGGACTCGACCGACGAGGGCGCGGCCGAGGCGTCGGCCGCCGTCGCGCCCGAAACGCCCGAGCAGAAGCGGGCCCGGATTATGGCCCGACTGGGAGAGATCATCCGGGCGGACCCGCCCGACCTCACGTCGTCCGGCCCGGTGTCGGCCGGGGGCTTCCCCGCCCTTCCGGGGAGCGCCGACGAGTTCGACCAGGAGGCGGCCGACAAGCTGTTCGAGGCTCTCGGTCAGTTCTTCGAACTGCGCAAAAAGGAGCGCGACCCCAAGGATCTGGAAAGGGAATAAACCGCCACCAAAGCCGTCATACCGGCCTCCTTGGGACGTTTCGTTCGTGACACCGAACCCCGTCTGCCCCTCAGGAGGCTGTTCATGCTGCGCAAGCTCGCCGCGGGAACCGGCGCGGCCGTCGTCGCCGCCGGATTGGCCGCCGCGCCGGCGGTGGCGTCCCGGCTGCCGCATCCCGGCGACACCTGCAGCGACGTCCCGGTGGAGGAGCAGAACGGCCTCGACAAGCAGACGACTCCGGCCGACGGCAGCGTCGTCCAGTCCGGTGACACCGTCGACGTGACGCTGCAGTGGGACGAGGGCCGCGTCGACAGCGCTCTCCTCGACCGGGCCCTCGACTGCGTGCAGATCGACGGGCGGCCCGCCCCCGGCATCAGCCTCGACCAGGGCCAGGTGCCGAACGTGGGGCACCTCTCCCACCGCTACCGCATCCCGGCCCGCCTCGCCCCCGGCACCGAGGTGTGCGACCAGGGTTTCGTCTTCGGCCCGCCCGCCGACGTCCCCCAGCGCCTGTCCAGCAACCGCGTCTGCTTCACCGTCGCCTCGCCGCCGACCCCGCCCGCCGACACTCCCGAAACTCCCCGGCCAACCGTCCCCGAGACGGCTCCCCCGGTCAGCGGGGAGACGCCGGAAGCGCCGGGCCCGCCCTCCGAGCACGGTCCCGGCCCTGGCGGGGGCGGCGGTCGGGGCCCGTCCGGCGCTCCGCCTCCGGCGGACACCCTCCAACCCCCCGCCTCCACCGGCGACACGCCCACGCTCTCCCCGCCCGGCCCTGCGCCGACCCCGTCCCCGGCCGCCACCGCACAGCCGGCCGAAACCGCCCGGACGGCCAACGACAGCCCCGAGGCGTCGCCGCCACCGCTGCCGGTCACCGGCCACGACGCCCGTCCCCTGGCCGCCGCCGGTGGGGTCAACCTCATCGCCGCCGGCCTGGCCTTCATCGGCGGCGCCCGCCGGCGCCGGCGCCGGTTGCCCTGATCGATTTTCGCTCCGGGGAGGAAGGTGAAGCCCCCGAGCGCCAGCGCGCTCCCCCGATACCGACCGACCCCCCGGCCGAGTCCGAGCCGACCGGGGGGCGGTCCGCGCTGCGGGTCAGCCCGCCGGGCCCTCCACGTTGACGACCGCCGGGCCCGAACCGGCCCGCACGACGATCAGATGGGCCTCCCCGTCGCCCGGGTTGCCCTCCCGGTGGACGGCGCCGGGCGGCACGTAGAAGAAGTCGCCGGGCCCGGCCAGGACGACGTCGGCGCCCCCGGGCCCGGACTCCATGCGGACCTCGCCCGTCACGACGTAGATGGACGTCTCGTAGCCGCCGTGGTGGTGCCAGCCCGAGGTGTCGTGGGCCGCGGTGCGGACGAACCCGGCCCACATGCCGCCGGTGGCCACGGCCTCCTCCCGGACCATGCCCGGAGTGGCGTGGCCCGGCACCCGATCGGCGGGCGGGATGTGGCGGACGGGATCAGCCGCGCTCATGCCCGCCGCTCACGGCCCGGCCGACGGTGTGGTGCTCTGGGGCGTGTCGTCCGAGTGGAGGAAGATGTCGCTCCCCTTGGTCTTGTGGTCGCCGGACACCAGCGTCTTGGCCGCCGAGTCGAAGGCCACGAGCCCGGCCCCGGAGCCGACGTTGGGGCTGAAGCTGTCGCCGTCGCCCTGCGTGCCGTCGTCGGCGATGCTGACCCGGGTCACCGTGGCGCTGTCCCGGTCGACGAGGAAGATGTCGCGCTTCCCGTTGGTGTCGTCGGGCACGAGGTTTGCCGCCCCCGACCAGAAGGTCACGTAGCGGCCGTCGGGGCTGATCGACGGGTCGGACGACATCCCGTCGCCCTGCACGTCCCCGGACCCGACGCTGACCCGCACGGTGCTGCCGTCGTTACGGTCGAAGACGAAGACGTCACCCGTCTTGTTGGTGTCACCCGGGACCAGGTTGGAGGCGTTCGACCAGTAGGCGATCAGGCGGCCGTCGGCGCTCATCGAAGGGCTGAAGCTGCCCCCGTTGCCCTCCACGCCGCCGGGTCCGATGCTGATCCGGGTGGTCTCCTCGGCCTGCAGGTCCCGGAGGTAGACGTCGGTCTTCTTGTTGGTGTCGTCGGCCTGCAGCGGGGCGTCGGACTGGAAGGCGACGTAGCGGCCATCGGTCGAGATGGCCGGGCGCACACTCTCGCCCGCCCCCTGCTTTCCGTCGGTGCCGACGCTGATCCTGGTCGTCGTGCCCGCCGCGATGTCGCGGACGAAGACGTCCCGGGCCTTGTTGGTGTCGGTCGTCTTGCCGAGGACGCCGGCCTTCTCCAGGTTCGACGCCGCCGACTCGAAGGCCACCAGCTTGCCGTCGCCGCTGATGACGGGCCGGGCGCACTCGCCGTTGGCCTGCAGGTCGTTGGGCCCGACGTCGACCCGGACCGTCTCGTGCGTCTGGCGGTCGTGGACGAAGCAGTCGGTCTCCTTGTTGGTGTCGCCGTCGACCAGGTTGTCGGCCGCCGACCAGAAGGCCACGAAGCGCCCGTCGGTCGACAGCGTCGGCCGCTGGCTGTCGCCGTTGGCCTGCCGCCCGCCCGGGCCCTGGCTGACGCGCTCGAGGGTCCCGTTGTCGCGGTCGTAGACGAAGATGTCCCTCACCCGGTTCGTGTCGCCGGCCACGAGGCTCGGGGAGTCGGAGTCGAAGGCCACGTAGCGGCCGTCACCGCTGATCCAGGGCCGGAAGCTGAAGCTGGTCCTGGGCGCGGGCGAACCGGAGGTCGAGGTCAGCGACGTGGTGATGCTGGTCGTCGACGCCCCACCCCGGGACGCCCCGACCAGCGGGGCAGCGAGGACGGCGAGCAGCAGCAGGGCCCGAGCCGCCCGGGGGCCCGGGCGTGCCCCCCGGAGTGTCTGGCCCCGGGCGCGCGAACCCCCGGGCAGGTCACGCCCGGGGGTTCGGTCGTTTCCTTCTGTCCTGCTCGTCCCTCGGTCGGTTCGTTCTGAGCGGCTCAGCAGTCGCCTCCCATCACGGGCCCGATCGGTAGGGCGGAGCCGGGGGCTCCGTTACCAAAGGGGCGTTTGTTATGCCGTGAGGATATCGCTCAGAACGTCGTTGACGGTGACGCACACCGGGCCGACCAGAACTTCACGCTCCGCCACGCAGCGATCGCCAGCGCGTCCGTCGTGATTCGCCCCGCCGCCCCGACTCGCGAGTTGGGCACTACCGGGCGCCGAAACAGCCAGCGCCCCAAGCAGCCCAGCTGCAACAAGAACAACACCAGTAACTTTGGCCCTCATAGGTCGATGTTCCTTTCAATGGGCTTCAATCAGTAACAACGGACAACACCAATTAACAGTAATGAGCAGTGACTAAATGGAAGAAATCGACCAATTAGGGAAACTAAAACAACAGTGGGGCACATAGCAAGCGGAGTTTTCACTG
>JAUZEY010000003.1 GCA_030838785.1 Actinomycetota bacterium
TCAACGCCCGGGGCGGGCTGGCCGGCCACCCCGTCAAGCTGATCCTGGCCGACGACGGCGGCGACCCCAACAAGGCCCTGTCCATCGTGCGGCGCATGGTGGAGGAGGACAAGGTCCTGGCCTTCTACGCCGAGTTCGGCCCGACCACCATCCAGGCGGCGTTGACCTACCTGGAGCAGAAGCAGATCCCGGTCATCGGCGGGTGCAACTGCTTCCAGGGGGCGGCGGAGAGCCCGATGGTCTTCCAGGTGGGGACGGGCTCCAAGTACGGCCTGGCCTGGGAGCACCTCCTCCCGTTCAAGGCCTACGCCCCCGACCAGAAGAAGGCGTCGCTGCAGTACTGCCGGGAGGCCCCGACCTGCAAGACGATGGCCGACGACATCCGCAAATTGGCGCCGCAGGCCGGGATCGAGATCGTCCACGAGGCCCAGACGACGCTGACGCAGCCCGACTACACCGCCGAAGTCCTGGCCGCCCGCAACGCCGGCGCCAACCTGCTGATCCTGGCCACCGAGAGCTTCAGCGCCATCCGCACGATCCGCTCCGCCCACCGCCAGGACTGGCACCCCCAGGTGGCCACGCAGCACTCGGCCGTCGACGCCCGCTTCATCACCGACGGCGGCGCCGACGTGGAGGGCGTCCTCCTCGGGGCCGGCATCGTCAGCTGGGACTCGCCGAAGATGGCCGACTACCGGGCGGCCATGAACCGCTACGCCCCCGGCGGGGTCCTGGCCAACATCAGCCAGTACCCCTACATGGCCGGGAAGCTCCTGGAGACCATGGCCCTATCCTGGCCGCCGCAGCCGACGACGGCCGACGTGGTCCGGGGACTCTACGCCCTGAAGGGCGAGACGCTCGGCGGCACCATCCCGCCGCTGACCTACAAAGAGGGCGTGGGCCACGACGCGTCGGACCAGTGCGTGGTCCCGACCCGGGTGGAGGGCGGCAAGTTCGTCCCCCAGAACGGCGACAACTTCCTCTGCGCCCCGGGCTGGCAGCCCGTCCAGAAATAGCCCGCCGATGACCGACCACCAGAACCTGACGGCCGAGACCCGACGTGTCGTCACCGAGATGTACGGCGCGGCCCTGAGGGGCGACCTGACTGGTTTCTTCACGTACATCGACCCCGAGGTGATGACCCACGAGCCGCCGTTCCTCCCCTACGGCGGCTCGTACTCGGGGCTCGGTTCGCTGATGGAACTCCTGGGGGAGCACGTCATCCGGCACCTCGACATCACCCAGCCGAAGATCGACCGGATCGTCGCCGACGGCGACCGGGCCTTCACCGTCATCCGCCTGCGGTGCCAGGCGACGGGGGAGGAGACCCTGCTGGCGGAAGAGGCTGTCGTCAGGGCGGGGAAGGTTGTCGAGCTCCGCGTCTTCTTTTTCGATGCGGGCTCTCTGATCGAAAAGGGTGGTGTGCGGGCATGAGCTCCGTGGTCAGAGATCCCGAGCAGCGGGAGCAGCGGTCATCGGTCGGCGCCCCGGCCAGCTCGCCGGTGACGCCCCGCAAGGCCCGCCCGGTGGTGTGGTGGGCCTCGGTGGGGGCGGCCGCCGTGGCCCTTCAGGCGTGGATCTACGGGGCGTGGATCGCCTCCGACGACTTCCGCACGGTGACCATCGGCCGGAGCGAGGTGCCGGGCCACGAGAAGGTCTGGGCCTGGATCCTCCAGGGGTTGTTCACAGCCGGAGCGCTGGCGGCGGTGGCCTTCGTCGTTCGCACCTGCGTCAAGCAGCGCCGGCTCAGCCTCGAGGCGAAGATCATGCTGGCCTGGTGGGCCGTCATCTGGATGGACCCCAGCGCCAACTACTTCCGGCCGCAGTACTTCTTCAACTCCTACTACGTGAACATGGGGTCGTGGGGGGCGCACATTCCGGGCTGGGTCAGCCGGGAGGGCGGAAACCTGCCGTTCCCCTTCTTCATCGACTTCGCCTCCTACACCGCTTCGGTGCTGGCCACCGTGGCCGGCGCCCACCTCATGCGCAAGGTCCGGGAGCGCCGTCCCCGGACGGGCACGGTCGGCCTGGTGCTGGTCGCCTGGGCTTTCCTGTCGCTGGTGGTCTTCTGTGTCGAGGACCTGCTGATCCGGGCGGGATGGCTGGTGTGGAACGGCATCCCCGGTGTCACCGTGTGGTCGCACAGCCGGATGGCCATCCCCCTGACCGAAGTTCTCGTCTGGGGCGCCACCCAGACCGCCATGGCCACCCTGTTCTTCCTGAAGGACGACCGCGGCCGGGTGCCCGTCGAGCGTGGCCTGGACCGGGTGGCGGCGACCGGCTGGCGCAAGACTGCCGTGAGCACCTTCGCCGTCATCGGCTTCGCCACCGCGGCGCAAGCCACCTACGGGATCATCAGCGCGCCCCTGGGCTTCTACGTCGGCCGCCAATCCGACATCCCGTCCTACATGCGCAACGGCGCCTGCGGTGAGGGCACTCCCTACCGGTGTCCCGGCCCGGACGTCCCCGTGCTCCTCCCCGACACCCCGCCGGGTGCCACCGCGGCGCAACCCTCATGACCGTGGCCCCGGAGGCCTGGGACCCGTTGCACGCCGCCAGCCCGCCCGGACGGCTGTGGTCCCGGGCCAACATCGGCGAGGCCCTCCCCGGTGTCCTGACCCCGTTGACGTGGGATCTGTGGGAGGTCGCGGCCGAGGGGGCCGCCCGGCAGGCGTTCTACGCCCTGGGCGCGGCGACCCGCCAGGAGCGTCTGGTCCCGGCCGACCGGGACCAGCGGTTCGCCCGGGCCTTCTACGGGCGGGGCGCGGTCCAACTCGATTTCCTGTGCGGCATGGGCGATCGCATCCCCGGCACCTCCGGAGCGGCGATCGCCGAGCAGATCTTCGGCAGCGCCCCGGAGAGCATCCGGGGGGCCCGGACCCGCCGACGGTATCCGATCATCGCCGCCCGGATGCCATACACCTTCTTCCGGATCCCGTCGGTCCTGCGCTGCGTCGCGGCCGAGACGGAGGGCTGGTGGCGACGGCAGATCGCGGCGGCGCCGGGTCTCGACCAGGCCGGCGCGGTGCGACTGTTCTCGGAGTCGACGGCCCGGTTCCGCCACAACGTGGCGCTGCAGGCCACGACGTTGTTCTGTGTGGTGCAGCCCATCTACGACGTGCTCGAACGGCTCACGACCAGCGCCGGCGTCGGCGACATGACCAGCCTGGCCGGCGGCTACGGGTCGGTGCCCGAGACGGCGGTGGTGGCCGATCTCTGGCGGGCGTCCCGGGGCGAGATCGACCTCTCGGCGGTCGTGGAACGGAACGGATTCCACGGCCCGCGGGAAGGGGAGCTGATGTCGCAGGTATGGCGGGAAGACGACAGCCCCCTGCGGCGGCTGGTCACCGAGTACGCCCTCATGGACGAGACGCGGAACCCTCTGCGCCGGGAAGCAGGCGTACGGGAACATCGTGCCGAGCTCGAGCGGGAGATCCTCGCCGCGCTGCCGGCCGTCCGGCGTCCACTGGCCCGCCGGGTCCTGCGCACCGCCAGCCGGGTCATCCCCCTCCGGGGCATCGCCAAGGATTCGTTCCTACAGGCCTCGGACACCATCCGGGCGTCCGCCCGGCGGATCGGAGAGCTCCTCGCCGCCGACGGCACGATCGCGGCGCGCGACGACGTCTTCTTCCTCTGCGAGAACGAGATCGCAGGCCGCCGGCCGGACGACATCCGGGGGCTGATCCAGCGTCGCCGGGAGCGCTACGACCACTACCTCACCGTCGAGGTGCCCTCGCGCTGGCAGGGCGACCCCATCCCCGTCCCTCTCTCCGTCAACGACGAGTCACCGTCCGCCACCATCAACGGTGTCGGCGTCAGCCCCGGTGTCGTCGAAGGGCTCGCCCGGGTGGTCACCGACCCGGGCTGCAGCGAGGTCGAGCCCGGGGAGATCCTCGTCACCCCCGCCACCGACCCCAGCTGGTCGTCGATCATGTTCATCTCCGCCGCGCTGGTCGTCGACATCGGTGGGGCGCTGTCCCACGCCGCCATCGTGGCCCGCGAACTCGCCGTGCCGTGCGTGGTGAACACGAAGACCGGCAGCCGATGCATCCGCACCGGCGATCGGCTCCGCGTCGACGGCACCACCGGCACGGTCACCGTCCTCGAGCGGGGATCCTCCGGCGGCAGGTCTGACATGAGGCCGGATCCCGGAGCCGACACGCCCGCCGGCACGGTCGCATCCTCCTGATCGGGGCCGCGGCGCCTCCGGTAACCTGCTCTGCGTGGAAGAGATCAAGCTTTCCCTCGAGGCTCACCAGCGACTGACGGTGGAGCTCGCCGAGCGGTCCGGTCCGACGCGGCGGCAGATTTCCGAGTTGATCGAGAGGGCCCGTGAGCTCGGTGACCTGAAGGAGAACGGCGACTACCACGCGGCGAAGAACGAGCAGGGCCTCAACGAGGCTCGGGTCCGTCAGCTCGAGGCGACCCTCAAGGCGGCGGTGGTCGTCGAGTCGACGTCCGTCGACAAGGTCGAGGCCGGCACCGTCGTCGAGGTGCGGATGGAGGGCGACGACGAGACGACGACCTACCTCATCGGCTCCATCGAGGAGCGCGGCTCGGGCTATGACGTGATCTCCCCCGGCTCGCCGCTCGGGAAGGCCCTCCTCGGCCACGGTCCCGGTGAAACCGTGGCCTACCAAGCGCCGGCTGGAAGCTTCGAGGTCGAGATCATCGCCGTCCGCCCACCCACGAACCCCGCGGGCGGACTCACCAGGGATTGACGGGTATGAGGGGCCTATTAGAGCAGCCCGGCCTATCGACCGGGGGGGACTGGCCCTTCGCCCCTATTTCCTCGGGGCTTCGGCGTGCCATCTTCAGCCGGGGGAGGAGCCCGTTCCCCCTTCCACCCTGGAGGCACCATGAAGTCCTCGTTGAAGAGTGCGGTGCTGCTGTCGGCCGCCGCCGTGATGGCCGTTGGCCTCGCTGGCTGTGGCAATGCCAAGAAGACCACCTCCGGCGTCGTCACCACCACCACCGCGACCGGCTCCCCGGCGCCGCCGCCCATCTCCGCGTCCTCCTTCACCGCCGACTTCTTTGCCATGAGCGGGCTCAAGGATCTCGCCGCCAAGGGCACGGGCATGATCGGCGTGCTCCTGCCCGACACCACCACCTCGGCCCGTTACGTGTCGTTCGACGCGCCCTACCTCACGCAGGCCTTCGAGGCCGCCGGGCTCAGCCCGAGCCAGTACAGCATCGACAACGCCCAGGGCAGCGCGAGCACGATGCAGACGCAGGCGGAGGCCCTGATCACGGCCGGCGCCACCGTGCTCCTGGTCGACGCCCTCGACTCCGGCAGCGGCGCCGCCATCGAGGCCAACGCCGTCTCCAAGGGCGTGAAGGTCGTCGACTACGACCGGCTCGTCAAGGGCGGCGCCGCCGACCGGCTCTACGTCAGCTTCGACAACGTGAGCGTCGGCCAGCTGATCGGTCAGGGCGAGGTTGACTGCATCTCCGGGTGGAACGTCGCCAAGCCCAACATTCTGGTGACCGACGGTGACGCGACCGACAACAACGCCTCCCTCTTCGCCCAGGGCTACAACGGCGTGCTCAAGCCGTACTTCGACAACGGCACCTACGTGAAGGTCGGCGAGCCCGCCGGGACGTGGACGCCGTCGGTGGCGGCCACCACGTTCGAGCAGCAGTACACCGCCCACCCGAACATCAACGCCGTGGTGACTCCGAACGACGACAACGCCAACGCCGTCATCGCCCAGCTGCAGAAGCTGAACATCAAGCCGAAGACCTTCCCGACCACCGGTCAGGACGCCTCGCTGTCGGGCCTGCAGAACATCCTCAAGGGCTACCAGTGCGGCACCGTCTACAAGCCCGTCTACCTCGAGGCGCAGGCGGCCGCCGCCGCCGCGCTGTTTCTCCGGGCGGGCCAGGCGATCCCGGCGGCGCTGGCCAACGGCACGACCAGGGATTCGACGGCCAACACCGACGTCAAGTCGGCGCTGCTGACGCCGGTGTGGGTAACGGGCGACAACATGGCGGCCACGGTTGTCAAGGACAAGGCCGTGAAGGTGTCCGACCTCTGCGTCTCCGCCGTGGCCGCCGCCTGCACCGCCGCCGGCATCCAGTAACCGCTCATGGCTCCCGGCGGTGCACTCCTCGAACTGCGGGGCATCGACAAGAACTTCGGCCCCGTGCAGGCGCTGGTGGGCGTCGACCTCGACGTGCCGGCCGGGCAGGTGACCGCCCTGGCCGGGGACAACGGCGCCGGAAAATCGGTGCTCATCAAGTGCATCGCCGGGATCCACAGCCCCGACGGCGGTCAGATCTACTGGGCCGGCCAGCCCGTCCACGTCCGCACCCCCCGGGCCGCCGCCGCCATCGGCATCGAGACCGTCTACCAGGACCTCGCCCTGTGCGACAACCTCGACATCGTCCAGAACATGTTCCTGGGCCGGGAACGTCTCCGGAGAGGGCTGCTCGACGAGGAATCCATGGAGACGGCGGCCCGGGAGACGCTCACCAGCCTGGCGGTCACGACCGTGCGGTCGATCCGCCAGCCGGTGGCGTCCCTCTCCGGAGGTCAGCGGCAGTCGGTGGCCATCGCCAAGGCCGTCCTGTGGAACTCGAAGCTGGTGATCATGGACGAGCCGACCGCCGCCCTCGGTGTCGCCCAGACGGCCATGGTGCTCGAGCTCGTCCGGCGCCTGGCCGACCGCGGGCTGGCCGTGCTCCTCGTCTCCCACAACATGAACGACGTCTTCCAGGTGGCCGACCGGATCGCCGTGCTCCACCTCGGGACGATGGCCGCGGTCCGGCCGACCGCCGACCTCGACCGCCAGCTCGTCGTCGAGCTCATGACCACCGGCCGATCGAGCCGGCTGGCGGAGCCCCGGGACACGACTGCCACGAAGGAGGGGCGGTGACCAGGGTCCAGCACCCCGAAGTGGTTCCGGAACCGGAGCACCGCACGGCGGCGGCTGAGGCGGCGGAGACGCACGCCATGCTGGCCGCCTCCCCCGAGCTCGTCGTCGGCTCGGCCCGCGAGTACGCCCGGGCCTGGGTCAGGCGCGTCCGGGGCGGCGAGAGCGGTGTTCTGCCGGTGGTCGCCGGTCTGGCGCTCATCTCCGTCCTCTTCCAGTCGCTCAACGCGAAGTTCCTCACCGCCGGCAATCTGGTCAACCTCCTGATCCAGGGGGCGGTCTACATGCTGCTGGCCATGGGAATGGTGTTCCCCCTGCTGCTCGGCGAGATCGACCTCTCGATCGGGTTCGTCAGCGGGATCGGCGGGACCGTCGTCGCCAAGCTGGTGGCGGAGTCGCTCGGCTGGCCGTGGTGGGCAGCCATCCCTGTGGCCCTGTTCGCCTGCGCAGCCATCGGAGCCCTGCAGGGCACCATCGTCACCCGGCTCGGGCTGCCCTCTTTCGTGGTCACGCTGGCCGGCCTCCTGGGCTGGCAGGGCGTCTTGCTCCTCGTTCTCGGCCAGGGTGGGTCGCTCCCGATCAACGACAAGGTCGTCAACGACCTGGCCAGTGGCAACCTCACGGCCGGCGCCAGCTGGGCGGTCGTGCTGGCGCTGAGCGGGCTGTTCGGCGTCTGGACGTGGCGGCGCGACGGCCGCCGCCGGGCCAGCGGCCTGGTGGCGCCGCCCGCCGGCGTCACGGTCGCCAAGATCGCCGCGGTCTTTGCGGCCGCCGTCACCGTCGCCCTGATCTGCAACACCAACCGGGGCCGGATCGCGCCGATCCGAGGCGTCCCCTGGGTCGTCCTCATCGTCCTCGCCGTGCTCGGCCTGTGGACCTTCGTCCTCGGCCGCACCCGCTTCGGGCGCTACGTCTACGCCGTCGGCGGCAACACCGAAGCGGCCCGCCGCGCCGGCGTCAACGTGGCCATGATCCGCACGCTCGGCTTCACCCTGGCCTCGGTCACGGCCGGCATCGGAGGAATCATCTATGCCTCCCGGCTGCGGTCCGTCTCCACGGCCCTCGACGGGGGCACCCTGGTGCTCTACGCAGTAGCCGCCGCCGTCATCGGCGGCACCAGCCTGTTCGGGGGCCGGGGCAAGGCCATCCACGCCGTCCTCGGAGGGCTCGTCATCGCCGCCATCGACAACGGGATGGGGCTGCAGGGTTTCAGCGCCGCGTCGAAGTACGTGGTCACGGCCCTCGTCCTCGTCGCCGCCGTCACCATCGACGCCGTCGCCCGCCGGGGTCGGGCCCCCGGCTCCTGAAGATCCCGGCACGGCCCGTGTTCTTGACAAGTAATGAACTTCAAGTCAAGGTCCGGGAGGTGGGATTCGGCCGGGCCAAGATGGCGATGGTGGTCGAGCCGATGGACCCCGAGGTCAACCAGGTCCGTCTCGAGGACAGCGCGGCCGACCCGGGAGCCCTGTGCGCCGGGCTCCGGGTGTTCTGCCTGCGTGGCATCGGCGCCAGTTCTCCGAACTGACCGTGACGTCCGACCGGTTTGCCACCCATGTGGTCGAGAATCAAGTCCCGCCCCTGTCCGGCTTCAACGCGTTCGACGACGACCCGCTCCTCGGCGAACTGGTCGCGGCCGGGGCCCCGTGGGCGAGGGACCGGTGCGTGGCGCTCGGGGCGGTGGTGGGTGATCCCGGGGTTCAGGAGGCAGCCCGGTTGGCCAACCGGTACTCCCCGGAGTTGCGGACCCACGATCCGCAGGGCGGTCGCCTCGACCAGGTTGACTACCACCCGGCGTACCACCAGTGCATGGCCCTCGCCTTCGGCCACGGCGTGCATGCGCTGGCCTGGACGGCCGAACAACCCGGCGGGCAGGTCGCCCGGGCCGCGCTGTCCTATCTGTGGAACCAGGTCGAGAACGGCACCGCCTGTCCGACCGGCATGGCCTACGCCGCCGTCCCGGCGCTGCGGGCATCGGAGGGGCTGGCTGGTTGGGCCGAGAAACTGGCGGTGTTCGGCTACGACCCCCGCTCCGTGCCGCTGGAGGAGAAGACGGCGGTCACGATCGGGTACGCCATGACGGAGAAGCAGGGTGGCTCCGATCTGCGGG
>JAUZEY010000056.1 GCA_030838785.1 Actinomycetota bacterium
CGTCTCGGTGACGGCGTCGACGAGGGCGCCGTAGCGGGCCTGGTAGCCCTCGAGGACGGCCCGCATGGCGTCCCCCTTCAGCCGGTCGGCGAAGCGGGCGTGGAGCAGGGTGAGGCCGACCACGGCCCCCCGGCTGATCTCGGGGATGAGGACGACGGTGCGGCCGTCCGTCCCCCCCTTGGCCACCGTGACCTCCTGCAGGGTGGCGGCCCGGTGCTTGGTGCCCCGCAGCACGTCGCCGCCCTCCCTCTCGGCCCGGGACCGCAGCCCGGCGGCCACGCCGCCCTTGTCGAGGACGGAGATCCTGGCCGGCTCCGTGCCCGCCCCGACGGGGCCGTCGATGCGGTAGCGGGTGAACCCGGCTACCTCTTCGACGGCCGGGCCGAGAGCCCCGAGGGTGCGCAGCACCCGGTAGGTGAGCCGCTCCCGCGGTGCCCCGGCGGTGAGGACGGCGGCCACCAGCGGCGCCCGGAACAGCTCCTCCTCGGAGCGGGAGATCCCGACGGTGACGGTCTTGGCCTGGTGGCGGATGGCGTCGACCGGGCGGGTCAACTCGTCGATGGCCCGGGTCAGGGCGGCGGCGAGATCCTCGACCACCACGCCCGGCGTCCCCACCCGGCCGTGGTCCAGTTCGTACAGCTCGAGGGGCAGGGCCCGGGTGGCGTAGCGCAGCACCGAGGCCAGCTCGACCGCCGTGCCCGCTTCGAGGGCGCCGTTGTAGGCGCCCTGGCGGAGCCCGTCCTGGAACGTCCGGGCGCCGACGGCCATCCGGGGGGCGAGGCGGATCAGGAGATGCTCGGGCGGGCCGTCGCCGTCGCCGACGACGTCCTCCACCGCGGCCCGGATCTCCCGCAGGCCCCGCGCCTGGGCGTCGATGGCCAGCGCCGCCTCGTAGCCGAACAGGTGGCCGGCCATGGCCGACAGCACGAAGGCCAGCTGCGGGTGGACGGGCGGCACCTCGATGGTGGCCAGCGCCGCCGGGAAGGCCGTGCCCCGGGTGGCGATCACCACCGGCGCCGCCTTGTGGGCCCGGTAGATGGCCAGCTCCTTGCCCACGTCGGCGGCGGCGGCGGGCGGCAGGCCGGCGGCGCAGACCAGGATCAGCGGCTCCGACGACAGGTCGATGTGCTTCTTGTCCTCGGTGGCGTCGCAGGCGATCGACTTGTAGGCCAGCTCCGACAGCTTGATCCGCAATTCGGAGGCGGTGAGGCGGTTGGCGCCGTTGCCGACGACGGCCCAGTGGCGCCGGCTGGGAGCGTGGGCCCAGGCGGCGGCGGCGATCTCCGGCCGGGCGGCGAGGACCTCCTCCAGGGCGGACGGGAGGTCGCGCAGGCCGGCGAGCAGTTCGTGCTCCAGCCGGGCGGCGGCAGTGCCGTTCCCGAACCGGCGCTCCTCCGTCGCGGACGGTCGCGATGCAGGAGCGCTCGGGGGCCTCACCTGCCCTCCCCCGGCGGGCCCGGTTGCCGCCGACTGGCCGGCCCGGATCTCCTTGGCGATGGCCAGCGACAGCAGGAACCCCGCCGCCACCTGGGCGTAGAACGCCTTGGTGGAAGCGACGCTCATCTCGACGTCGCGCCCGTCCGACGTGTAGAGGACGCCGTCGGCCTTCTCGACCAGGTCGCTGTTGCGCCGGTTGACGATGGCCAGGACGGCCGCCCCCCGGGCCCGGACGAGGTCGACGGTGCGGTTCGTGTCGGTCGTCGTGCCCGACTGGCTGATGGCGATGACGAGCGTGTCGGTCATGTCGTCGTCGAGGCCGAAACCCGACAGCTCGCTGGCGGGCAGGGCGGCGACGGTCACGCCCGCCGCGGCTGGCAGCACGGACGTCAGGCTGGCGGCCAGGATCTGGCCGGCGACAGCGGCCGTGCCCTGGCCGATGACCAGCACCCGGCGGTAGGCGCCGACCCCCAGGGCCTTGCGCACCGACGCCGGCAGCGTCTCCTCGCCGAGGGTCACGGTGAGCTGCCCGCCGACCTCGGTCACCTTGCCCCGCAACGTCTTGCGGAACGACTCGGGGGCCTCCGACACCTCCTTGAGCAGGAAGTGGGGGTAGCCCGCCCGGTCGACGTCGCGGGTGGTGATCTCGGCCACGGTGATCTCGTCGTCGGCCACGGGGAGGGAGGCGCCGTCGTAGGCGATGCGCTCGAGCCCGGCCAGGGTGCCCGCCCCGGCCCGGTGGAGGACGACGACCTGGCCGGCGGTGGCCTCGCCGTCCATCCGGAGGTAGCGGGGTGTCTCCTCCACGACGCCGTACGGTTCGCTGGCCACCACGAAGGCGTCGTCGGCGAAGCCGATGTAGAGCGCCTGGCCGCTGCCCCGCAGGGCGAGGAGCAGGGCGCCCGGGTCGGCGGCGGCGTTGGCGGCGATGGCCACCGAACCCTCGAAGGTGGCCACGGTGCGGCGGAAGGCTTCGGCCGGTTCGACGCCCTCGACCATGCGGCGGGCGACGAGCATGGGGATGACCTTGGCGTCGGTGGTGATCTCGGCCGGGATGGCGAGGCCCTCGGCGGCCCGGAGCTCGACGTGGTTGTCGACGTCGCCATTGAGGGCGGCGGCGACATAGGGGGCCTCGTGGTTCGTCTCTTCGCTGTTGAGCGGATGGGCGTTGGCCTCGCTGATCAACCCGACGCTGGCCCAACGGGTGTGGCCCACCACGGTGACCTCGGAGTCGGGGCTCGACAGCGCGCGGCGGAGGAGGCCGTCGCCGGCAACCGCGGCCCGCACCGCCCGGACGTTGTCGCCGAGCTCGCCGATCTCCGCCGCGGCCTTGTAGACGAAGGCCAGCGCCGGCCCGCCGCCGGCGGCGTCGGGCACGAGGCGGACCGATCCCGAGCGGAACAGCGGGTCGCCGCCCCGACCGGCGATCTCCGGGTCGGACGGGTCGAGCCCGTGGTCGGTGACCAGCAGGTGGATGCCGGCCGAGTCGCGGCCCCGGACCTCGAGCCGGTCGATGGCCGACAGCGCGACGTGGACGGCCCAGTACGCCTCGAGCGGAGCGTCGCCGACTTCGGTGTCCGTTCCAGGGCCGTTCGGTCCGGCGGCCAGGGCCATGACCTCGCGGGCGGCCCGGAGACGGTCGGAGGCGATGGCCCACACCGCGTCCTTGAGGCGGACGATGGCGGCATTGGCCGCCTCCAGTTCGGCGCCGGTCAGCGCCAGGCGGTGGGCATCGAGGTCGGCCTCCAGCCCGGCGATGGTCGAGCGGGCCGCGGCCATGGCGTCCTCCAGGCGCCCGGCCAGTTCCGGATGGGTGGCGAGGACGCGTACGCCGGCCGGGCCCCGCAACCGCCCGTCCAGCGCTTCGAGCCCGGCGGCGGCGTCGGCGAGGCCACCCGGGCCCGCGGCCAGGGCGGCGAGGGCGGCGTCGGCGGCCGCTTCCAGTTCCAGGGGGTCCGGCGGGGGGATGGTCGACCGGCGACGGAGGACCGCCACGACTCCACACATGGCTCCGAGACTAGCCACGCTCCCCGGACGGCCTGTTCCGGCGGACGTGGCGGGGAATAAGCGCCGCCCCCGGGTGGTCCGGGGGCGTCGCAGGGTGGGTTGCTGCTGGGGTCGTTCAAGCTCTACCCCGGGACAGCCCGCTGGTTCACCTGCCCTGGAGGAGCGGACCAGCCCGTAACATCCGGCCATCGAGATCCTCATGCTCTGTACCGGGAACACCTGCCGTTCGCCGATGGCGGCCGCCCTCCTCGACCGGCGCCTCGACGACGCCGGGGTGAAGGCCGCCGTGTCGTCGGCCGGGCTGCTCTTCGACGGGAGACCCGCCACCGAGCACGGTGTGGCCGTGATGGCCGACCGGGGGATCGACACGTCGGGTCACCGGTCCCGGCGCCTCCGGGTCGATCTCGTCACGGGCGCCGACCTCCTCATCGGCATGGCCCGCAGCCACGTCCGGGAGGCGGTGGCCCTGGCCGGGCCCGAGGTCCTCGGGAGGGCGTTCACGCTGAAGGAGATCGTCCGCCGGGGCGAGGAGCGGGGCGGGCGGGCCCCGGAGGAGCCGCTCGACGCCTGGCTGGCCCGGCTGGCGGCCGGCCGGCGGGTCAAGGATCTCCTCGGCGACTCCGACGCCGACGACGTCGCCGACCCCATCGGCGGCCCCCGCCGCAGCTACGAACGCACCGCCGCCGAGCTCGACGACCTCACCGCCCGGCTGGCCAGCCTGCTCGGAAGCTGACGCGCCCGGCCCGGTCGGCCCGCCCGCTGCGGTTTCGAAAGGTTGCTGAAGCAGGCCGGAGCCCGAAGGGAACCTCACCGACCGGCGTCCTAAGCTTCCGGTGCAGCGCCGACCTGGGGGTGTCATGCGTAGCCGTCCGCCACTCGTTCGTAGCCTCGCCGCCTTCCCCTTGGCTGTGGCCGTGGGCCTCTTCGGGCTCGGCCTCGACTGGCTGCTGACGCCGACCGGGCCGACCGCCGGCGCCGGAAGCCTCGTCGGGAACCCGTTCGGCCCGCCCGGGGCCCGCTGCGGCGCCCTCACGGAGCTGCACCTCCCGGACGGCGCATGGGCCTGCTCCCACGGCGCCGACCCGGCACCGCCCGGCGTCGACATCCACCGCCGCTTCGACTCGGGCCAGGCCCGGGCCGGGTTGCTGTTCCCCGACCCGAACATCGACCAGAGCACCGCCGCGGCCAAGGACCCCAACGCCCACTGCTACTCCGACGGCCAGAGCGGGGACCGGGTGCAGGCCATCTACGCCCGGGCGTCGGACCACACCGACCAGTACTCGACGATCGTGCCCTACATCCGGAAGTGGGCGGCCGAGGCCGACGCTGTGTTCAACCAGTCGGCCGCCGAGTCGACCGGCACCCGCCACATCCGCTGGCAGACCGACGCCCTGTGCCAGCCGACCGTCGACCACGTCATCCTCTCGCCCAGCGGCGACGACGACCTGGCCCACACCCTGGCCGAGCTGGCCGCCCAGGGCTACGACCGGGCCGACCGGAAGTACGTCGTGTGGGTCGACGCCAACGAGCTGTGCGGGGTCTCCTCCTACTACGAGGACGACCGCACCGGCCTCGACAACTTCAACAACGGCAACCCGACCGCACCGGCCACGGTGTCGCGCATCGACAACGGCTGCTGGGGCCTCGGAAGCCAGGGGGAGTCGATCGAGGCCCACGAGATCATGCACGCCCTCGGTTCGGTGATGCCCACCGCGCCGCACTCCACCGTCCTCGGCCACTGCACCGACGGCGCCGACCGCATGTGTTACCAGGACCAGGCGACGGTCAAGGTCGACGTGGTCTGCCCCTCCAGCGAAGAGGCCCTCTTCGACTGCCACAAGGACGACTACTTCAACGCCTCGTCGGCGCCCGGCGGCTACCTGGCCGGTCACTGGAACACGGCCCGGAGCGCTTTCCTGGCCACGAGCGACGGGGACGATCCGCTCGGAATCGCCGGCGCCGCGATCCCCGAGGGCGACCTCGACACGAAGCCGTTGACGTTCACGATCAGCCTGGCGGTCCCGTCGAACCAGACCGCGACGGTCCACTGGGCCACGGCCGACGGCACGGCCGTGGCCGGGCAGGACTACCAGGCGGCCTCCGGCGACGTCGTGTTCGCCCCCGGCGAGACGGTGAAGACCGTCTCCGTCAAGATCATCGGCGACTTCGTCACGGAGCCCGACGAGGACTTCTCCGTCAACCTGTCGGGCCCGGTGAACGCCGTGCTGAGCGTGGCCACGGCCAAGGGGATCATCCTCAACGACGACCCGAAGGGGCAGGGCTACTGGCTGGTGGCGTCGGACGGCGGCGTCTTCTCCTACGCCGACTCGACGTTCCACGGGTCGACCGGGGGCATCAAGCTGAACCAGCCGATCGTGGGCATGGCCCCGACGCCGTCGGGGCTGGGCTACTGGATGGTGGCCCGCGACGGCGGCATCTTCTCCTTCGGCGACGCCACCTTCCACGGCTCGACGGGGGGCATCAAGCTCAACCAGCCGATCGTGGGCATGGCGGCGGCGCCGTCGGGGTCGGGTTACTGGATGGTGGCCGCCGACGGCGGGGTGTTCGCCTTCGACGCCCCCGCCCCCGGATCGGCCGCCGGCCGGTCGCGGGCGGCGACCGTCGCCATCGCCCCCACCAGCACCGGCCAGGGCTACTGGGTCGTGAGCGCCGACGGGCAGATCTTCAACTTCGGTGACGCCGCCCCCTACGGGCTGACGGGGAAGCTGTCCCAGCCCATCGTCGGCGCCGCCGCCACCGCCAGCGGCCAGGGTCTGTGGCTGGTGGCCCGCGACGGCGGCATCTTCTCCTTCGGCGACGCCGGCTTCTTCGGGTCGACCGGGGCGATCAAGCTGAACCAGCCGATCGTGGGGATGGCGCATTCGCCGACGGGCAACGGGTACTGGCTCGTGGCCCAGGATGGTGGCATCTTCTCCTTCGGAGACGCCGGCTTCTTCGGCTCGACCGGCAACATCAAGCTGAACAAGCCGATCAACGGGATGGGCGCGCTGCCCCATGCCCTGAGCTGACGGAGAGCCGCCTCGTGCCGAGAGCAGCACGGTTGGGACTGATCGTCGTCGTCGTCGTGTTCGTGGCTCTGCAGCTGGTTCCGAAGCGGGTGTCGAACCCCGCCGTGCGGGCCGAGCCGCCGTGGGACAAGCCCGCCACCCGGCAGCTGGCGGTGGCGGCCTGCTTCAACTGCCACAGCAACCGGAGCCACCTGGCCTGGTTCGAGCACGTCGCCCCGCTGTCGTGGTGGATCGCCGGGCACGTCGACGATGGCCGTGGAAAGCTGAATTTCTCCGAGTACGACCCGAACCGCCACGGCAGCGGCGGACGGATCGCCCGCGAGGTCCAGAAGGGATCGATGCCTCCGGCGTACTACACGTGGTTCTGGCAGCACGGCGAGGCGAAGCTGTCTCCGGCCGACAAGGACGCGTTGATCACGGGCCTGACCGCGACGTTCGGCCCGGCCGTCGGCGTCCGGGAAGGCCGGGGGCCGGGCGGCGGCTGAGCCTGGAGGACGGTTTCAGCGGATCGTGGCGAGGCCGTGCATGCCGTAGTCCCAGTGGCCGGCGAGGTGGCAGCCGTAGAGGACATTCGAGCTGCCGGACGGGCCGAACGTCCAGCTCGTCTCGACGGTGGCGCCGGCGGGCACGGTGATCTCGCCGGGAGTGACGCCGGAGTGGAAGTGGGGCGTGCCGCGTTCGTGGAGCTCGTGGACCGCCGGCGGGCCGATGATGAACTCGTGGTCGATCGGGTCGGCGTTGTGGACGACGAACCGGACGGTCTCGTTGGGTTTCACCTTGATCCGGTCGGGCTCGAAGCGGCTGTGGTGGGCCGTGACGGCGATCGTGGTCGGTCCGGCGGCGCGGTCGGGCGTGACGAGCCAGGCCACCCCGCCGGCCAGCGCCGCTCCCGCCAGCGCGGCGGCCAGGACAACCCGGGCGGTGCCGGGCGCACCGGGGGGTGCAGCCGGTGGCGCGGCGGGTCCGTCCACGGCCGTGGATACCCGGTCGGGCGCCACCGGTTGCGCTCCCGCCGGGGGCCCGGGAGCGGCCACGGTTGCCGGGTGGGGGTCCGACGTCCGGGTTGGCGTCACGCCCCAGTCCGGCGGCGGGTGCGGGTCTGGAGCTGCCAGGCGGTCAGGCCGGCGGCCAGGGCGCCCCCGCCGACCGCGGCGATGAGGAGCGCGGGGGACGGGCCGGAGCGGCTGTGGCTCGTCGGGAGGGCGGGGGGCAGGGCGACCGTGCCGGAGGCCGGCGCCGTCGACGTCGAGGTCGACGGCTCGACGATCACGTTCAGCGAGGGGTCGACGGCCGGGGTCGTCGTCGGCGGGGCCGGGCGGGCCGTGGTCGGCGTGACGGGCGGCCTGGGCTTCGGCTTCGGCTTGGCCGTCGTGGTCGTCGGGGCGGCGGTGGTCGACGTGGTGGAGGGCTCCGGCAGCGGCGCCTCGAGACCGGCCATCACCCGCGACGGCGCGGCGTCGCCGTACTTGTCGATGGCGAGGTCGTGGCGGAGGTTGCCGCTCTGCTCGCCGATGCGCAGGTAGGTGAACCACATCTGCTGCGGCACCCACTCCATGCCCTTGTCGGAGCGGAGGTCGTCGAGCAGCGACTGCGAGGCCGGCTCGCTCCGGGCCTGGAACACGCCGTTGTCCGGGAGGGGCAACAGGTTCGGCTTGTCGGGAGTCAGGAGGAAGACGTTGGCGTTGATGACGTCGTCGGCCGCCTTGCCGAGGCCGAGGATGCGCAGCGGCACCCAGGGGTTGTCCATGGGGATCGTCAGGTGGATCGGCGTGCCCTCGCCCGTCGGCTGGTTGCGCTGCTTGGCGGCGTCGGCGTTGAACCGGGCGGCCATGAAGATCTTCGACCGGGCGGCGTAGAAGTCGAGGACCTCGGGGGCGTCAGGCGTCAACTGGAAGCCGTGGTCGCGGGCCCACGTACCGACCGACTCCCCGCCACCCCGGAGGATGGTGATGT
>JAUZEY010000100.1 GCA_030838785.1 Actinomycetota bacterium
ACCGTTGAGCACAACCCGCTCGTCTGCTTCGGCGGATACCTGTTCATCAACATGTCGCTCATGCGGCTTCTCGGCGTGCGGGTCCCCGGGTTCTCCCCGGAAGCGGTCGACCTCCAGTACTTCGGCGACATGCCCGGCATCCCGTCCTACGAGAGCGAGCGCCGACCCTTCGACGAGAGTCCCGAATGGAGCGAGCGGGCCGGAGCGTGGCTGCTGTCCGACGTGTTCGGCGCCACCAGCCTCGACGAACTCGACGGCCACCGGGCTGAAGTCCAGGCCATCATCGCCGCCCGTCCCAACCTCGCCGACCTGAGCGACGCCGCCCTCGCCGAGCGGATCACGACCTGGGCGCCGTTGTTCCGCACGCTGTTCCGGATGCACATCATCGCCAGCCTGAAGGCCGGCATCGGCCTCGGCGCCCTGGCCCAGGTCTGCCAGGCCATCGGCAAGCCGGAGCTGTCGCTCACCCTCGCCCGGGGCATCGGCGACGTCGACTCCGCCGGCCCGTCCCGGGGAATGTGGGACCTCGGCCAGCAGGTGGCCGGCTCCGCCGAGCTGACCCGCCTCTTCGACGCCGGGGTCGACGGTCTCCTCGGGCGGCTGCGGGGAAGCTCCGACCCCGAGGCGGCCGCCTTCATCGCCCGGTTCGACGAGTTCCTCGTGACCTGGGGGTTCCGGGGCTCGAACGAGTGGGAGCTGCGCTCGCCCACGTGGGGCACGCAGCCGGGGCTGGCCCTGGCCCTCATCGACCGGATCCGGCTCGCCGACGCCTCGGCGGCGCCGGTGTCGGCCCTGGAGCGGGGCGGCGTCGAGCGGGAAGCGGCCTCGGCCGACGTCCGGGCGCTGCTGGCCGGCAACGACGAGGTCCTGTCCAAGTTCGAAGCGGCGCTGCACGCCGCCACGCTGTGGTGCCGGGGCCGGGAGCGGCAGCGGACGACCACGGCCATGCTCGTCCACGAGCAGCGCCTCGCCGCCCTCGAGCTCGGCCGCCGGGCCGTCGCCGCCGGGCGGCTCGACCGGCCCGAGCAGCTCTTCATGCTCACCGCCGACGAACTGGGCCCGTTCGTCGCCGGCCAGGCGTTCGGCGACATCGTGCGCCGCCGGGAGGCGACGTACCTCGAGCTGTTCGACGTCGAACCGCCCTTCGTGATCGACGGCACGCCGCCGCCGGTGTCCGAATGGAAGCGCCGTTCCGCCGCCGGGACCGGCGCCGTTCTCAGCCCGGGCCAGTCGATCTCCGGCGTCCCGGCCTGCCCGGGCGTCGTCCGGGGCGTCGCCCGGGTGGTGCTCGACGCCTCCGACCCCTCCCAGCTCGAAGCGGGCGAGGTGCTCGTGGCGCCGATCACCGACCCGTCGTGGACCCCGCTGTTCATGGCCGCCTCCGCCGTGGTCGTCCAGGTCGGGTCGCCGTTCTCGCACGCTGCCATCGTCAGCCGCGAGCTCGGCATCCCCTGCGTCGTCTCGGCCGGCGACTGCACCACGCTGATCCGCAGCGGCGCCACCGTCGAGGTCGACGGGACGACCGGGACCGTCACGGTCGTCGGCTGACGATGAGCACCGTGCTGGAATCGACCCGCCACCCCGGGGCGCACGCCCGGACCGACCCCGACAAGCCGGCGATCGTCATAGCTCGGGGCCTTCACCAGCCTCCCCATTCCGACACGGTCACCTACGGCGAACTCGAGGCGGAGTCGGCCCGGCTGGCCCGGGCGTGGCGGGCGGCCGGCCTCCGACCCGGCGACGGCGTCGCCCTATTGCTGGAGAACCACCCCCGCTTCCTCGTGGCGGCCTGGGCGGCGCAACGCTCCGGGCTGTACTTCACTCCCATCAGCACGCAGCTCGGCGCGGCCGAGGTGCGCTACATCCTGTCGGATTCCGGCGCCTCCGTCCTCGTCGCCTCCGCCCGGACCGCCGCGGTCGCCGCCGAGGCCGCGGCCGGACTCGAAGCGCAGCTGCGCCTGCGGCTCCTCGCCGACGCCCCTGATGACGCCACTGGCGACGCTGCGCCCCCGGGGTTCGTCGGCTGGGACGACACCGTGGAGGGACAGGCGGGCGAGCCCCTGGCCGACGAAACCGAAGGCGCCGACATGGTCTACTCGTCGGGCACCACCGGGCGGCCCAAGGGCAACAAGCGACCGCTCAGCGGCGATCCGTTCGGCACACCGCCCGGTCGCCTGGCCACCATGGTGGACCTCTACGGCTTTGGCCCCGACGCCGTCTACCTGTCCCCGGCACCGCTGTACCACGCCGGCCCGTTGCGCTTCGCCATGACCGCCCAGCGCCTCGGCGCCACCGTCGTCGTCATGGACCGCTTCAACGCCGAAGCGGCCCTCGACGCCCTGGAGCACCACCGGGTCACCCACAGCTTCTGGGTCCCGACCATGTTCGTCCGGCTCCTCCAACTCCCGCCCGCCCTCCGAGGCGGGCGCAGCCTCGCCGGGCACCGGGTCGCCATCCACGGCGGTGCGCCCTGCCCGGCCGAGGTGAAGCGGCAGATGATGGACTGGTGGGGCCCGGTCCTCCACGAGTTCTACGGCGGCAGCGAAGGCGCCGCCTACGTCGCCTGTAACCCCGACGAGTGGCTGGCCCGGCCGGGCACGGTGGGCCGCTCGCTGCGGGGCCGCATCCACGTCCTGGCCGAGGACGGGTCGGAGCTTCCCCCCGGCGAGATCGGCGAGATCTGGTTCGAGGGCGGACAGCCCTTCGAATACCACAACGATCCCGACAAGACGGCCGGTACCCGGAGGCCCAACGGATGGACGACCCTCGGCGACATCGGCTACGTCGACGCCGACGGATACCTGTTCCTCACCGACCGCAAGGCGTTCACCATCGTCTCCGGCGGGGTCAACATCTACCCCCAGGAGGCGGAGAACGTCCTCGCCGGTCATCCCGAGGTGGCCGACGTCGCCGTGTTCGGTGTGCCCAACGCCGACTTCGGGGAAGAGGTGAAGGCCGTCGTCGTTCCGGTCGACCCGGCTCGGGGCACCCCGGCGTTCGAGGCGGAGCTGATCCGGTTCTGCCGTGAACAGCTCGCCGCCTACAAGTGCCCCCGCAGCATCGACTTCCGCACCGAGGTGCCCCGGGGCGACAACGGGAAGCTCTACAAGCGGGCGCTGCGGGACGAGTACCGGGCGAAGGAGCTTGGGAGCCCCACCTGCCTCCCCGGAGCCGACCCTCATGACTGACCACGACGCCCCCGTCCTCGTCACCGGGGCATCCCGAAGGGTGCACCCGTGAGCGGGTCCACCGAGCGCCTCGACGTCATCAATCCGGCCACCGAGGAGATCCTCGACACCATCCCGCTGGGCACTGC
>JAUZEY010000105.1 GCA_030838785.1 Actinomycetota bacterium
CGACGTTGAGGGGGTGGCGCAGGACAACGACGACCTTGGGCTGCCAGCGGGCGGCGATCCACTCCGCGGCCAGGCTGGCGTGCACGGTCTTGACGAGGACGGGCGGATCACCCGCCCGCTCGGCCAGGGACGCCGCCGGGAGCGTGGCCAGGGCGTTGATGACCCGGAGGCGGGCCGAGAACCGCTGCTGGCGCTGGTCGAAGGCGGCGTCGAGGTCGCCGTCGGCGGTGCGGAGGAGCGCCTTGGCGGTGAGCCACCGGGCGGTGGCGGCCCGGCCGACGCCTTCGAAGGCCCGGCTCCAGAGGTCGAAGTAGGCCGGCGGGGCGGCGTCGGAGGGACCGAGGACGGGGAAGCGTCCGAGCGACATCTTGGCCCGGAGGGCGAACGGACTGCACGTCTCGTTGTCGGGTTCGTGGACGACTCGGGCGCTGGCGGCCCGGCCGAGGACCTGCTCGACCCAGGTGGTTCCGGACCGGGGCGGACCGATCACGAGGATCCGTCCCGTGGCTGTGATCTCGTCGGGGGGCGTCGAGCAGTCGGATGACCTGAAGGTGTCCAACCGATTCTCCCGCGGAGTGGCTCAGTGGTCTCTATCAGTGAGACCGGGTGCCCCCCACTTCGGGAGTAAAGGGACGCCGTCCTCCGGCGTCCCCGACAGTTCACCGCATGGTGTCCTGGCCGCTAGCCGACCGACACGAGGTCGACCACGAAGACGAGCGTCTCGTTGGGGCCGATCACCGGCGAGTAGCCGTTGGGTCCGTAGGCCAGGGCGGGCGGGATCACCAGCTGGCGCCGTCCGCCGACCTTCATGCCCGGGACGCCCTCGTCCCAGCCTTTGATGACGTCGCCGGCGCCGAGGGTGAAGGGGAAGGGGCGGCCGCTGTCCCAGGAGGCGTCGAACTGCTTCTTGGTCGAGAAGTGCACGCCGACGTACTGGACGGTCACCTTCTTCCCCGTCGTCGCCTCGGTGCCGGTCCCGACGATGAGGTCCTTCTTCTGGAGTGCCGCCGGCGGATCGCCGGACGGGACCGTGACCGTCGGCTTCGTCCCGAACGCCTCGGCGGCCTTCTTGTCCTTCCCGCAGGCCGACGGAGCGAGCGTCACGAGGGCGGCCAAGGTCACGAGAACAGCGGAACGGGCAGAACGGCGCATGACGGAAGAAGCTAATCCAACCGGTGAAGGACCCAGGGCTCAACCGGCGGACGGGCGGGCCGATGAGGGAGTTGCGCAGACGGATCTGCGCTGAGCACCACCACAAGGACGTGTCATGCGAGATCGCGATACCGAGCGGCTCACGCCGCCTCTGTCGGGGGGACACTCCCCGTCCCCCGGGCCGCGGGCCGTACTCGGCCTGCCGCTCGACGCCACCCGGGGCGAGGCGCAGCGCGCCTTCCGCCGCCTGGCCAAGCAGACCCACCCCGACGCCGGCGGCGACGCCGCCGCGTTCCGGGCCGTGGCCGGCGCCTGGGCCGACCTCGGTCCCCAGCTGCCGCCCGTCCTCCGGACAGTGCCGCCGTCTCCCCATGTGCTGGCCTACCGGGCGCCGGCGAGCCGCGTGCTCTGGGCCGAGCGGCGCCCGCCCGTCCGCCCCGACTTCAAGACCATCCTCGCCGCCGAGATGGCTCGCCGGGCGGCGTGACCCAGTCTTCGAGAGGGGGCTCTAGGCGGATCTGGTGCAGCGGCCGGCGTAGCCGTCGACTCCCAGCATGTGGTCGAGGCGGACCGACTCGAGGTCGAGCCCCTTGAGGCCCCGCAGCACCAGGGGAAGCGTGGCCTCCACGGCCGGACGGGCGAAGTGACCGTTGGCGTCGAGGGGGAACACGACGATCGACCCGGCCCGGATCCGGTCGAGCGCCAGCCGGGCCAGCTTCCGGGGGCTGTCGGCCCGGCGGTCGGCGACCCGCACGTCCCACGTGACCATCGACATGCCGTAGTGCCGGACCACCCGGGCCATGAGCGGGGTGTGGCGTCCGGCGGGCGGCCGGAAGTAGGTCGGGCAGACGCCGAGCTGGCGGCCGAAGACTTCCTGGGCCCGGCCCAGCTCGCCGTACCGGGGATCGAGGAACGCCCGGCCGGCAGGGGCGTAGGCGTTGTTGGCCACCAGCTGGTTGTGGTCGACCAGGGCGCGGACCACGTCGGGCCGGGCCTCGACCTCGCGCCCGGCGGCGAAGAACGTCGCCTGGACGTCTTCGGCCTCGAGGGCGCTCAGCACGACTCGGGCGGTCTCGGCGTCGGGGACGCCGTCGAAGGTGACCGCCACCTGGGGCACCTGGCGAGGGCCGTGGCTGATGACCGACCCGAACCACTCGGCGCTGGCCGAGGTGGCCCCGACCCAGGAGGCGGTGAGCCCGGTCGTGAGGACGACGACGCTGGTGAGGGCCCACGACACCCGGCGCCGCACCACCCGGCGGGCGGCGGCCGGCCTGGCCAGTCCGCCGGCGCGCCCGGCGGCCAGCGGCCCGAGGCTGGTGGTGACGCCGAGGACGGCGGCGAGCCAGAACAGCGCCGAGGGGGCGAAGACGGAGAAGGCGGCCAGGCCGGCCGTGGCCGCCAGCGCGGCGGCCGTCGGCGCCCCCGCCAGCGCCTGGCCCGCCAGCGGCGCTCCGAGGGAGAAGCCGAGGAGCAATCCGAGGAGGACAGTGACCGGCCCCGGGCTGGCCTGGGACAGCAGCCACACCGAAACCACGGTGACGGCGGCGGCGACGACGACGGGGACGGGTCGCAGGCCCCGGCGCCGGGCGGCCCACGCCGCGGCGGCGGCGGCGAGACTTCCCGCCACCGCCGTGAGGCGGGTGAGCGGAGCGCTGCCGGCACCGGCCAGCGCCGGAAGGGCCAGGACGGCCAGCCCGATCCCGGCCAGGACCCCGGCCAGCGGCGGACGGGCCGACGGGACCGGCGCGGCCGTCGGCGCCCCGGTGGGGGCGGGCCCAGCGGCGGCGGGCCCAGCCGCGGCGGGCGCCCCGTCGGAGCGGGCGGCGGACAGAGCGGCGAACACCGGCACCGGTGCCGGAACGGGAGCGGGGCACGCGGTGACGGGTACGACGGCAGGAGCAACGGTGGGGGCGGGGACCGCGTCGCGGGCCAGGTGCCACTCGACGTAGCGGCGCAGGCCGTCGACGAACGGGACGTCGGCCCGCCAGCCGAGGATCCGCTCCGCCTTGGCGGCGGAGATCTCCCGTCCGCCGAAGTCGCCCGTCCGGGCCGGGGTGTAGGTGACGTCGACGGGCCGGCCGAGGGCGTCCCCGATCGACTCGACCATCGAGCGGATCGAGATCTTCTCCCGACCTTCGAGGTTGAAGACCTGGTTGGCCGCTTCGGGCCGCAGGGCGAGCACGTGGGCCTCGGCCAGGTCCTCGACGTAGACGTAGTTGCGGTACTGGCTGCCGTCGCCCTGGATGGTGAGCGGGTCGCCCCGCAGCGCCATGCCCACGAACTTCGGGATCACCAGCGAATCCCGCATCCGGGGTCCGTAGGGGATCCCGTAGCGGAGGATCGTGAACTCCTGCTCGTAGAGCGTCTTGTAGCTCTGGGCGACCATCTCCGCCGCCACCTTCGACGACGTGTAGAGGTGGCCCATCTCTTCGAGCCGGAAGGCGCTGTCCTCGTCGAGCGGCCCGTCGCCGTCGTCGGCGGCGCCGTTGTAGACCCACACGGTGCTGGCCAGGATCGCCCGTCCGACGTCGTTGCGCCGGCAGGCCTCCCACACCTTGGCTACGCCGACCACGTTGGCGTCGGTGGCCTGGACCGGCTCCCGGCTGACGTCGTTGACGTCGGCGTAGGCGGCGAGGTGGAACACGGCGTCGGCGCCGGCGAAGGCGGCGACGAGGCCGTCGAGATCGTTGATGTCGGCGACGATGTGGCCGACATCGGGGCGGTGCGGGGGCCGCAGGTCGACGACGTGGACGTCGTGGCCTGCGGCCACGAGGCGGTCCACCACGTGCGAGCCGATGAAGCCTCCACCGCCGGTCACCAGGGTTCGCATGTAGAACGAACCCTACCCCGCTGTCCACCTCCCCAACGGGAACGACGGCTACCGTGGCTGAACGTGAGCGGATTCGGATCGAGCCCGGCGAGACGGCGGATCGCCGTCGTCCCCGCCTACAACGAGGAACCGACGGTCGAGGCGGTGCTGGACCGGCTCTACCCGCTGGTCGACGAGCTGGTCGTCGTCGACGACGGTTCGACCGACCACACCCGCAAGATCATCGAGGAGTGGCTGCGGGGCGCGCCGCACGCCACCCTCCTGTCGTTCGACCACAACCGGGGGATGTCGGCCGCCTACTACGAGGCCTTCAGCCACCTGGCGGAGCGGCTGCGGGCGGGGGAGATCTCCCCCGACGACCACGTCTTCACCGTCGACGCCGACGGTCAGCACGAGCTGTCGGTCTTCGAGGCGCTGGGGGCCCGGATGGAGGCCGAGGGCCTCGACGCCCTGCTCGTTCGGCGCGACCTCTCGACGTACCCGCGCTACAAGCGGAGCGGGAACTGGCTGATCTCGGCCTGGGCCAGCCTGTGGGCCGGCTACCGGCTCCATGACGTGGAGTCGGGCTACCGGATCTTCCGGGTCTCGGCGCTGATCGACGCTCTCGGCTACTACCGGGGCTACAAGTACTCCGAGACGGTCGAGATCGCCGTCGTCCTGGGGCGGCGAGGGGCCAGGGTCCGCAACGACGTCTTAGTGCCCGTGCCGGTGTTCCGGTCCCGCACCCGGCTGGTCGACTTCGCCATCGACGCCGCCATGATCCCGGTGGCGGCCGCCCGGGTCTGGCTCCGCCGGGCCGGCCGTGGCGGCCGCCTCTCCCCCCTTCCGGCTCAGCAGGCCTTCAGGTAGCCGGGGCGGGCCAGGAGCTCGTCGAGGCGGACGGGGTGGAGTCCCTTGGCCGCCAACCCGTCGAGGATGCGGGGCATGGCCGCCACGA
>JAUZEY010000111.1 GCA_030838785.1 Actinomycetota bacterium
GACGGGACGCCACCGGGCCGGCCCGTACACTTTCCGGCCGTGAGCAGGTCTGATCCCGGAGCCGACCCGCTGGTCGAGGCGACCCGCCGTCTCGAGGCCGGGGAGGACGTCGTACTGGCCACGGCCATCCGTACCGACGGCGCCCCGCCGTGCCGCCCCGGGCAGAAGTTGCTCCTCGGGCCCGGCGGTCCGCTGGCCGGCACGCTCGGATGCTCGGAGTTCGACGCCTCCGCCGTCGACGAGACCAAGGGCCTGCTGGCCGCCGGCGAACCGGGCCTGCGGACGTTCACCCACGACCTCGGCTCGGTCGAGGTGTACCTGGAGCCGCTGCAGCCCCGGCCCCGGCTCGTGGTCCTGGGGGCGACCCCGGTGGCCGAGCACCTGCTGCGGGGCGGCGCAGCGCTCGGCTATGCCACGGTGCTGGTCGAGAGCCGGACCGAACGGATCACGGCTGAGCACGAGGCGGCGGCCGGGAAGATCGAGCCGTCACTGGCCGACCTGGCCCTCGGCCCCCGAGTGGACGCCATCCACACCGATCACGACGCCCCCGACATCGTCGACGAGCTGGCCCCGCTCCTGCGGGCCGGGGTGCACTTCGTCGGGGTGATGGGCAGTGCCCGCCACACCGCTCCCCACCTCGCCGCGCTCCGGGCGGCGGGCTGCAGCGACGAGGAGCTGGGCCGCCTGCGCACCCCGGTCGGCCTCGATCTCGGGGCCCGCACCCCGGCCGAGATCGCCCTGTCGATCCTGGCCGGCCTCCTCGCCGCCCGCACCGGCCGCACGGGCGGCTGGCTCGACGCTCGGAGCGCTCCCCCCTCCTAGTGGCCTAGCGCACCATCTCGGGCTCAGCCGTTATCCGCCCCGGCCGGCCCTGACGAGCGGGAGGTCATGGGGGACGTCCCGGCTTGGCGGCGCTGGCGGTGGGCCAGGCCTTCGAGGGAGAAGTGGGCGATCGTCGCCGACAGCAGCGCCCACAGGGGGAGCAGGACGAGGAGGATCCCGAAGCGGCGGGCTCCCGAACCGGCGTAGAGGTCGATGGCGGTGTTCACGCCCAGGAGGCCGACCGTCCGCAGGACGAAGGCGGTGACGAGGAGACTGAACCCGAACGCCGCCGCCCACACCAGCGCCCGGAGCACGGTCGGCACCGGCGTGCCGGACCGCGGCGGGGCGAGCCAGCCGAGGGGCGCGCCGGGCGAGGCGGTGGCCGTTCCCCGGGGGGCGACCGGTGTGCCGGCGGCCCCGGCCGCCGTCGTTCGGGCGCCCGCCACACCGGCGGAACCGGGGGCGGCGGTGCCGGCTGCCCCCGCCCAACCGCCGGCCGCCCCGGCCGCGGGCCAGTTCGGAGCCGGCGAGGCGCCGGACGAGCCAGCCCCGGACCAGTCACGACCCGACGAACTGCCGGACGAGCCAGCCCCGGACCAGTCACGACCCGACGAACTGCCGCCCGAACCAGCCGCAGACCACTCACCACCGCCGGATGCAGCCGCAGACCGGTCAGCGCCCCGCGAAGCACCGCCCGAGCCGGCCGCAGCCCAGTGACTGCCTCTCGGAGGACCGGCGGAGCCAGCGGGACCAGCGGCGCCAGCGCCAGGGCCGGCGGAGCCAGCGGAGCCGGCGGCGCCAGCGCCAGGGCCGGCGGAGCCAGCGGAGCCAGCGGAGCCGGCGGGACCAGCGGAGCCGGCGGGACCAGCGGAGCCGGCGGGACCAGCGGCGCCAGCGCCAGGGCCGGCGGAGCCAGCGGGACCAGCGGAGCCGGCAGTGGCAGCGGGCCAGTTGGGGGCCGGCGAGGGGTCGGGGTGGGCGTCGGAGCCGTGAATCGGCACCATCCGGGTCGCATCGTCGGCGGCGCCGGCGACCGGGGGCTGCCGCGACCCGGCCCGGCCGGCGCGGCGGGCGGCCAGGCGGGCCGAGCGGGCGTCGCGGCTACCGGCGCCGGGGGGCCCTTCGGCCACCGGGCCCGGCTCGGGAACGGGCGGGCGGGACGAGGGGCGGCCCGTCCATCCCTCGGGCACCGACAGCGTGCGGTAGCAGCCGTAGCACCGGAAGGTGGCGTCGCCCCGGACGATCTCGGGCAGCCCCGAGGGGTGGACGTGGCCGCAGCCCGGGCACTGCAGACCCGACGCCATCAGCCGGCCTCCTCCGCGGCCGCCTCCTGGCTCACCTTCACGAGCTGGTCGAGAGCGGCGGCCGCCCGCCCGCCGTCGAGGGAGTCCGATGCCGCCTCGATGCCGGCGGCCAGGTCGTCGGCGACTCCGGCAGCCACGAGGGCGGCGCCGGCGTTGAGGACCACGATGTCGCGCTGGGGGCCCGCCTCACCGTCGAGGACGGCCCGGGCCAGCCGGGCGTTGGCCGTCGGGTCTCCGCCGACGAGATCTTCGGGGACGGCCAACGGGATGCCGAGCTCGGTGGGGTCGAGGTTCGAGAAGCGGACCTCGCCGCCGATGACCTCCCACACCGCCGACGTCGTCGTCGTGGTGAGCTCGTCGAGCCCGTCGTGACCGAAGAAGACCAGCGCCCGTTCGGTGCCGAGCTCGACCAGGGTGGCAACCATGCGTTCGGCCATGGCGGCGTCGCCGACGCCGATCGTCTGGCGGCGGGCCCCGGCGGGGTTGGCGAGCGGGCCGAGGAAGTTGAAGGTGGTGGGCACGCCGAGCTCGGCCCGTACCGGGCCGGCGTGGCGGAGCGCCCGGTGGTAGCGGGGGGCGTAGCAGAACCCGATGCCCACCTCGTTGATGCAGCGGGCGACGCCGAAGGGCCCGAGGTCGACGGCGACGCCGAGGCGTTCCAGCAGGTCGGCGGAGCCGCAGGCGGACGAGGCGGACCGGTTGCCGTGCTTGGCCACCCGGGCGCCGGCCCCGGCGGCCACGAACGCCGCCAGGGTCGAGACGTTGATGGTGCACGACCGGTCCCCGCCGGTACCGCAGGTGTCGAGCAGCGGGCCGGCGACGTCGACGCGCTCGGCATAGGCCAGCATCGTGCGGACGAGGGCCGCCATCTCGGCCGGGGTCTCCCCCTTCGCCCGCAGCAGGACGGCGAAGCCGGCGATCTGGGCCGGTGTCGCCCGCCCCTCCAGGATCGTGGCCAGAGCGCCCCCCGCCTCGTCGGCGGTGAGCTCCTCCCCGCGGATCAGCTTGGACAGCAGCGGCGGCCAGAACGGAGTGTCGGCGTCCATCGACATGAAGAGGTGAGCGTACCGCCGCCACGGCCTCGGGCCCGGTTGGGCGGACGGCGATCAGGCCGAGCGGCGGCGCTGGCGGAGTACCCGGCGGCGCTCACGCTCCGTGAGGCCACCCCACACTCCGTGCTTCTCGCGGGTGGTGAGTGCGAACTCGAGGCAGGGCTGGCGCACGGCGCACATGCTGCAGATCGTCTTCGCCTCTTCGGCGAGACCGTCATCCTCCGACGGCGGGTAGAACACGAGGGGGTCGCTCCCCTTGCAGAGGCCGGTGGCCCGCCAGTTCTGCGCCATCGCCCCGCTCATGTCTTTCTTCCTGATCGTGCGCTCCAACACCGTGCTCATGCCGACAGCATCTCCCCGCGCTGGCACCGAAGAAAACTCATCAGGTGCCTATTCCCGGTCCTGTCCCTCGGTATGCCCCGAATGTCGAATTCGTTCACTTCCCCTCTCCGCCTAACATCCGCCGTTGGTGAACTTCGACGCCGACCAGCGGGAGCGGTACCTCGAGCGCCTCGCCTCGGAGCCCTTCGACGTGCTCGTGGTCGGCGGCGGCATCACCGGCGCCGGGGTGGCCCTCGACGCCGCCGGACGGGGTCTGCGGACGGCCCTCGTCGAACGGGGCGACTTCGCCGCCGGCACATCGTCGCGCTCGTCGAAGCTCGTCCACGGCGGGCTGCGCTACCTCCAGCAGAAGGAGTTCCGCCTCGTCTACGAGGCGCTGGCCGAGCGCCAGCGGCTGCTCCGCCTCGCCCCCCACCTGGTCAAGCCCCTGCCGTTCCTGATCCCGATCTTCGCCGCCGGGGTCGCGGGCCAGACCAAGGCCCGGGCCTACGCCCGGGGGATCGGCATGGCCCTGTGGATGTACGACATGACCGGCGGCGCCCGGATCGGCAAGCTCCACCGGCGGCTCTCCCGGCGGGAGGCGCTGGAGCTCATGCCCGACCTCGACGGCCGCAAGCTGGCCGCCGGGTTCCTGTACTACGACGCCCGGGTCGACGATGCCCGCCTCACCCTCTCGGTGGTCAAGACGGCCGCCTCCCTCGGGGCGGTGACCGCCAACCGGGTGGAGGCCACCGGCCTGCTGCGGTCCGGCGGGCTGGTCCAGGGCGCGGTCCTGACCGACCGGCTCACCGGCCGGGAGTTCGAGACGCACGCCGCCGTGGTCATCAACGCCGCCGGTGTGTGGGCCGACGAGCTCCGGGCCTTCGACGAGGGCGCCAACCCCCGCTCGATCCGTCCGGCCAAGGGTGTGCACATCACGCTGCCGGCCGGGCGGCCGGCCCTCGACATCGCCGCCGTGCTCTCGGTCCCCGGTGACCGGCGGTCGGTGTTCGTCATCCCCTGGGGCGACCGGATCTACGTCGGCACGACCGACACCGACTACGACGGCCCCCTCGACGACCCGCAATGCACCGCCGCCGACATCGACTACCTCCTCGGCGCCCTCAATGCCTGGGTGACCAAGCCCGTCGGGCGCCACGAGGTCCTCGGCGCCTGGGCCGGTCTGCGGCCGCTGGTCGGCGGGTCGGGGACGCTGGCGGCCGTACCGGCGGGAAAGGCCGGCCGAACCGCCGATCTGTCCCGGCGCCACTCGGTCCGGGTGGCACCGAGCGGCCTCGTCACCATCGTCGGCGGCAAGCTCACGACCTACCGGGCCATGGCCGAGGACACGGTCGACGAGGCCGTCCGGGTCATGCGGCTGCAGGGTTCGGGCGGCGGGTCGGGCCGCCGGGGCGCTGACCGCCGGGGGGGCCGGGTGCCGGACTCCCGGTCGGGGTCGACCCCCCTCTTCGGCGCCGAGGGCTACGAGGAGCTGACCGAGGACGGGGCGGCGGAGCGGCTCGGCGTGGCGCCCGACGTCCTCGCCCATCTGGCCGGGCGGTTCGGCGGCCACGCCCGGACGGTGGCGGCCATGGTGCGGGACCGGCCCGAGCTCGGCGAGCGGCTCGTGCCGGGGCTGCCCTACCTGAAGGCGGAGGCGGTCTACGCCGTCCGGTACGAGATGGCCCTCACCCTGGAGGACGTCCTGTCCCGGCGGACCAGGGCCCTGCTCCTCGACGCCGCCGCCTCCGCCGGAGCGGCCGCCTCGGTGGCCGGGCTGATGAGCGCCGAGCTGGGGTGGAGCGACGAGGAGCGGAGCCGCCAGGTCGATGCCTTCCTGGCGCTGGTCGAGCGGCAGCGGCGGGCCGCCGACCCCGCCGAGGACGCCGTCGAGGCCCGGCTGCTGGCTCCCCCGGTGCCCGGCGCCGACGCCTGATGGCCGACGGCCCCCGGGGGACGGGGGGTGTCTCCCCGACAAGGGCAGCGGGAGCTGCCGACGAACGCGGCGAAGCCGGCACGGCCTCCGGGACGGCCGCTGATCCGGCCGGGACCGCCCGGTCGCGCATCCGGTTTCCGGTCGACCTGCCGGCGGGACCCCGGGGGGTCCGGCTGGATGTCGCGCCGGCGTCCGTCTCCGATGCCTTTCTCACCGCCCTGGCCGCCCACCTCGGGCCGGAGGGGGTGGCGGTGGCGGACGACGTCCTCGACGACGCCGGCCGGGACTGGTGGCCGCTGTCGGCCGTGTGGGCCGCCGAGGGGCTCGTCCCGGCCCGGCCGGCGGCGGTGGCCCGCCCGTCCGACGCCGACGGGGTGGCCGCCACCATCCGCCTCGCCGCCGAGCACGGCGTCCCCCTCACCCCGGCCGCCGGGCGGTCGGGCGTCTGCGGCGGCGCCGTCCCCGTCGCCGGCGGGGTGGCCCTCGATCTGACCGGACTGGCCGGCATCGTCGACGTCGACGACACGTCGCTGCGGATCCGGGTCCTCCCCGGTACGTTCGGCGACGACCTCGAACGGGGCCTGGCCGACCACGGCGTCACACTCGGGCACTGGCCCCAGTCGATGGCCATCTCCACCGTCGGGGGTTGGCTGGCCTGCCGGAGTGCCGGTCAGTACTCCACCCGATACGGGAAGATCGAGGACATGGTCGTCGGACTCGAAGTGGTGGACGGGCGGGGCCGGCGGTTCCGGACCGGTGGCCATCCCCGGGCGGCGACCGGGCCCGACCTCACCCAGGTCTTCGTCGGCAGCGAGGGAACGCTGGGGGTCATCACCGAGGCGACGCTGCGGGTCCGGCCCCGGCCGTCCGGCCGCGGCTGGGCCGCCTACGGTTTCCAGACCTTCGCCGACGGCCTCGACGCCTGCCGCCGGACGCTGCGCCGGGGAGCCACGCCGGCCGTCCTGCGCCTCTACGACCGGGCCGAGTCGACCCGGCAGTTTTCCGGCGACCACTTCGACGGGGAGGGCTGCCTGCTGCTGGTCCTCGACGAGGGCGACCCCGAATCGGTCGACTGGACCCTGGGCCTCGTCGACCAGGAGTGCCGCCGCACCCCGGGCGCCGCCGGGCGGGACCGGCGCCTCGTCACCCACTGGCTGGAGCACCGCAACGACGTCTCGGCGCTGGGCATGGTGGTGCGGGCCGGGCTGGTGGTCGACACGATCGAGGTGGCCGGGTCGTGGTCGGTCCTCCCCCGCCTCTACGACGACGTCACCGCCGCCATCGGCGCCGTCCCCGGCACCCTGGCCGCCACCGGCCACTGCTCCCACGCCTACCTCGACGGCGGCTGCCTGTACTTCACCTTCGCCGGGGCGGCGGGCGGCGAGCGGGCGGACAAGGACCGGTACTACCGGGCCGCCTTCGACGCCGCGATGTCCGCCACCCTGGCCGTCGGCGGCGCCGTCAGCCACCACCACGGCGTCGGGTTCCTGCGGGGGCCGTGGATGGCACCGGCGCTGGGCGAAGGGGCCTTCGGCGTCCTGGGCGACCTGAAGGCGGCGCTCGACCCGGCCGGCGTCCTCAACCCCGGGAAGCTCGGCCTGCCCTCACCGTTCGTGCCCGACGGTTGGTCATGGTCCTGAAGCGGTCACGGACCCGGGTGCGGGCGAAGTCGCGGCCCAGGGCGGCCGGCCCGGCGGCGGAGATCGACCGGCGGGCGCTCACCCGGGGAGCCCTGTGGGGGCTGGCCGTCATCGCCCCCGTCAGCATCGGGGTCGAGGTCCTCGACGCCGTCGACGTCCTCGGCAAGGGGCCGGTGGTCTTCATCCCCGCCCTGGCCATCTTCGGGGCCTTCTTCCTGGCCGGGTTCCAGGCCGGCAAGGCCGCCCCCGGTTCGCCCTACACCCACGGCGCCCTGGCCGGCCTGGCCGCCTTCACCGCCTGGCTCACGCTGCGGATGGCCACCCACCTCGTCCTCGGCGAACGGTTGCTGGGCAAGGAGGGCGACACCACGGTCACCGTCGTCCTGACCGTGGCCACGGTGGCGCTGCTGTCGATGTCGGGCGGGATCGCCGGCGGGCTGCTGGCCGCCCGCGACCAGAGCGGCTCGCCGTGAGCGCCGGGGCCGGGTCCCGCCCGTCCGACGGCGCCGCGGTCCTCGCCGTCGACGTCGGCACCAGCGGCGTGCGGGCGGCGGTGGTGAACGCCGCCGGGGAGGTCGTCACGTCGTGCTACCGGCCGGCGCTGCCGACGTCGCCGATGGTCAACTTCGTCGAGTTCGACCCGGCGGAGCAGGCGGCGGTGGCGCTGGCCGTCGCCAGCCAGGCGCTGGCCGACTGGGGCGGCCCGGTGGCGGCTGTGGGGATCGCCAACCAGCGGGCGTCGACCATCCTCTGGGACCGGCGCAGCGGGGAACCCGTCGGCCCGGGAGTCGGCTGGCAGGATCTGCGCACCGTCGGGATGTGCATGGCCCTCCAGGCCCAGGGGCTGCACCTCGCCCCCAACGCCTCGGCCACGAAGCTGGCCTTCCTCCTCGACCTCGCCGACCCCGACCGCACCCGGTCGGCCGCCGGCGAGCTGGCCTTCGGGACGGTCGACACCTGGCTGGCCTGGGCCCTCTCCGGCGGTGCCGTCCACGTGACCGACCCCGGCAACGCCGGCGTGACCGGGCTTGTGGCCGGCGACGGGTCGGGGTGGGATCCGGCGGTGCTCGAGACGCTGCGGATCCCGCTGTCGGTGCTGCCGGCGATCGTCGACTCGGCCGGCGTCGTCGGCCCGGCCACGACCCTGCCCGGGGCGCCGCCCATCGGGGGGCTGGCCGGCGACCAGCAGGCGTCCCTCCTCGGCCAGGGCTGCGTCGTCCCGGGGGCGGCCAAGCTGACGCTGGGGACGGGCGGCATGCTCGACGTGTGCACTGGGTCGCTTCACCTGGCCCCCGATCCGCAGAACCCGGCGGTGGCTGCACGGGGCCCGGCCGGGACGATCCCGATCGTGGCCTGGCGCCGGGCCGGCGTCACCACGTGGGGGGCGGAGGGCATCGCCATCACCGCCGGCACGGCGGTGGAGTGGATCCGGGACGGGCTCGGGCTCGTGCCCGACTCGGCGGCGTCAGAGGCGGTGGCGGCATCGGTTCCCGACACCGGCGGTGTCGTGTTCGTGCCGGCCCTGTTCGGGCTCGGCACCCCCCGGTGGGACTACGGCGCCCGGGGCGGGTTCTTCGGGATGACCCGGGGGACGGGCCGGGCCGAGATGGTGCGGGCGGTGCTGGAAGGCGTGGCGCAGCGGGGCGCCGACCTCCTGGAGGCGGCGGAGTCCGACACCGGCCTTTCGGTGGCGGAACTGCGCCTGGACGGCGGCATGTCGGCCAACGGTGTCGTGGTCCAGGCGCTGGCGGACTTCACCGGCCGGCCGGTGGCGGTGTCGCCGGTCACGGAGGCGACGACGCTCGGCGCCGCCTACCTGGCCGGTCTGGCCGTCGGCGTCTGGGCCGACGAGGCGGAGACGGCGGCGTTGTTCCGTCCGAAGCGGGTGGTCGAACCGGCGATCGATGCCGACGCCCGTTCGGCGGCCCGGGCCCGGTTCGCGGCGGCGGTCGAAGGCTGCGCCGGCTGGGTCCCGGAGCTCTCGGCGATCAACTTCTGAGCCCGTCCCCGATCCGGCGTTCATTTCAGACGGACGGGTGTCCGATCAGCACGCCGGTTCGGAAGCGGCGCCGGGTCGAGGAACTACCAGCGGGTGTCGTCTTTGATGAACGTGGTAACCGTCTCGGGCGGGCCGGGGCGGGCCAGGTGGTAGCCCTGAGCCCAGTGGCAACCGAGGTCGCGCAGGGCGTCGAGCTGCTCGGGCGTCTCGACCCCTTCGGCGATGGTGGTGAGGCCGAGGGCCTGACCGAGGTCGATGACCGCCCGGACGATGGCGGTGTCGCCGGGGTCGGTGCCGAGGCCGGCCACGAAGGTCCGGTCGATCTTCAGGAAGTCGGCCGGGAGGCGCCGCAGCCAGGTGAGGGAGGAGTGGCCCGTCCCGAAGTCGTCGATGGCCAGGCGGACGCCGAGCTCCTTCAGCCGCTCGAGGGTGGTGACGCCGGCGCCGGTGGCGTCGAGGAGCGTGTTCTCGGTGATCTCGAAGCAGAGGTGGGAGGCGTCGGCGCCGCTGCGGGCGATGGCGGCCCCGACCTCGACGGCGAAGCCGGGAGTGGTGAGCTGGCGGCCGGAGAGGTTGATCGAGACCGTCATCGGCGGGGCGTCGAGCGGCTGGAGGGACCGCCAGGCGGCGGCCTGGGCGGCGGCTTCGGATACGACCCAGGCGCCGAGGGGAACGACGAGGCCCGTCTCCTCGGCGACAGGGATGAACTCCGCCGGCGGGATGAGGCCCCGCTCGGGGTCCTGCAGCCGGACCAGCGCCTCGGCGCCGGCCAGGGCGCCGCTGCCGAGGTCGACGAGCGGCTGGTAGTGGAGGCGGAGCCCGTCGTGGTCGAGGGCGTGGCGCAACATCGCCTCGGAGCGGAAGCGGTCGAGGCTGCCGGCGCGGAGCCCGTCCTCGAAGAGCTGGACCCGGTCGCGGCCGGTGTCCTTGGCCCGGTACATGGCGACGTCGGCGTCCCATAGGAGCGACGACGGGGTGGCGGCCACGGCACCGGGAGTCGACAGGGCGATCCCGACGCTGGCGGTGACCACGACCCGCTGACCGGCACCGACCCGCACGGGGACGGCGATCGCCTCCCGCAGCCGGCGGGCCAGGCTGAGGGCCTCGTCGAGGCCGGCGACGTCCTCGGCCAGGACGACGAACTCGTCGCCGCCGAGCCGGGCCACGGTGTCGGCTGAGCGCATGGTGCGCTCCAGCCGGCGGGCCACCTCCACGAGGAGGTCGTCGCCCACGCCATGGCCGAGCGAGTCGTTGACCACCTTGAAGCGGTCGAGGTCGAGGAACAGCACCGCCACGGACCCCGGCCGGCGCCGGGCCCGGGCCAGGGCCTGGGCCAACTGCTCCATGAGCAGGCCGCGGTTGGCCAGCCCCGTCAACGGGTCGTGCAGGGCGCGGTAGAGCGCCCGCCGGAGCGGGGATTCAGACGCGAGTGTCAAGGGGCCACCGCAGCGGTCACAGACCGGAGTGTGGGGGACAGCCGGGTCAGAGGAAATGACCCGAAGGAACTAGTCCTCCGGTGCGATCGCCCCAAACCGGACATCGGTGCCGGCCGGCGGGGCCGGTAGGATGACGGTTGGTGGTGAGTCGGCCAGGCGGCCGCGTGCCGGCTTGACCGGCCCGAGGAACGTCCGGACTCCACAGGGCAAGGTGCTGGGTAACACCCAGTCGAGGTGACTCGCAGGACAGTGCCACAGAAAACAGACCGCCGATGGCGACACACCCCCGGGGGTGCCGCACAGGTAAGGGTGCAACGGTGCGGTAAGAGCGCACCAGCGCCCGGGGTGACCCGGGCGGCTCGGTAAACCCCACCCGGAGCAAGGCCAGACAGGGGGAGGACGGCCCGTCCGACCAAAACCCCCGGGTAGGCCGCAAGAGCCGTCGGGTAACCGCCGGCCGAGAGGGATGGCCGCCTCAGGCGCTACGGCGCCGAGACAGAATCCGGCGTACAGGCCGGCTCACCACCACACCTGTGACCTGCGGAAACGCACCGAAATGGACAGTACGTTCCGTACAGGCCGATCGATCGCCTGAAGGGCTGGCTAACTGCAGCGATGCGTCGGACGGTCCGGCCCGGGACCACATAGGGACCACAAGAACTCGAGTCGGTGCCCGGACAACCTCGTTTCGCCGGTTCCCGGGGCGACATCATGGCCGTACACCCTTGTCCCCGAATTCGAAGATGAACGGCCGGGCACGGGGAGTTGAGTTCCCGGGGTCCTCGTGCCCGACGGCCACTGCCGGGACGCGGGCGGCCCATGGGAAGAGATCTTCGAGCTGGCCGGCAAGTCGGAGGAGCGTCGCCTCATCGGCGAAGCGGCCGACGAGCTGAACACCGACGGGGAGACCCGTTTCGGTCCAGGCGAGGGGCAGGCTCACGGCGGGTTGGCCGGTGATGTTGAACATGGCGGTGAAGGGGCAGTACTCGTCGAACAGCTTGCGGATCCAGCCTTCGGCGCTGAGGGAGGCGTCATCCTGGTTGAGCTCTCCCAGCCGCCAGGGCGGGCGGGCAGTCGAGGGCAACACCAGCACGTCGACCGTCTCGAAGTAGGAACCGACCCCGCGGGCGACGGTGTTGCAGCCGACGTGGCTGTCGAGCAACTCGACCGCCGACGTCACCTGCCCGAGCTCGATCATGGCCATCGTCATGGCCTCGACGGTGTCCGGTGACGGCGGGCAACCGAGGGCTCGCTCGAGCATGGCCGCACGCTGGGCGAGCGCAGCCGCCCAGCTCGTCATCAACGCCCGATGGAGCACCTCGGGATCGATCTCCGGTCTTGCTTCGACGACGTCATGGCCGACGCGCTCAAGGGCCTTGGCGGTCCCTTCAACGGCGGAGCGGCACTCCGGAGCCACGTGACAGCCCGACCACGCCTCGGCCGTCCAGCCGATGCGAAGGCGGCCTGACTCGGCGCCCACCTCCTCAACGTAGGGCCGGACGGGCGGCGGGATCAGGTACTTGTCTCCCGGGACGGGGCCGTGGAGGGCGTCGAGAGCGGCCGCCACATCGCGCACAGTCCGTGCGATGACGAAGTCGTGGGCGAATCCGTGGACGGCCTCCCACGCCCCCGGGGCGATCGGGATGCGAGAGCGCGTCGGTTTCATCCCGACCGCACCACAAAGCGACGCCGGAATCCGGATCGAACCCGCGGCGTCCGTGGCGTGGGCAATGGGGAGCGCCCGAGCGGCCACGAGCGCCGCCGCTCCCCCGCTCGATCCGCCGGCGCTGAGACCGACGTCCCAGGGGTTGCAGGTCGCCCCGTGGGCTTTGGGCTCCGTGCTGGCGTTGAAGGCGAATTCCGGCGAGCGGCTGCGGGCGATCGCCTTCAGGCCGGCGGCATGGAAGCGCCGACCCAGATACGAGTCCTCGGCGGCCCTGATCCCTGTTCGGGTCCAACGGCTTCCGTACTGCACGACCTGGCCCTTCAGGTGAGGGGCCACGTCTTTGAGGGCGAACGGGACGCCGGCCAACGGTGCATCTCCGGGGGGGCCGGCCCCGCCCGTTGGCTCGAAGAGGTCTCCGACCGTGGCGTGCAGCGCTGGCTCGACGATCTCGATGGCGCGGCGCGCCGCCTCCTCGAGCTCTCCGGGCGTCACCTCCCCCGCTCGGACGAGGGCGGCCAGCCCGACGGCGTCATGGTCGGCGTAGTCGCTCAGGTCCACGGCGAGAAGTTTGGTTCAGGTCGGTTCGACCCGCACGACGGCGGCGGCGCCGGTGTCGCCGGCAGCGCAGCCGGTGAACAGGCCGGTACCGCCACCCCGGCGGCGGAGGACCTCGATCAGTTCGGCGACCCCGCGGGCCCCCGTCGGTGCCTGGGGGTGGCCGTAGACCAGGCTGCAGCCATAAGGGTTCATCGCCTCGGGGTCAATGCCCATCTGCTGGGCGAACCACAGGTCGTTGACGGCGAATGGGTTGTGGGTCTTGATCACGTCGACGGCCTCGATGGTGAGGTCGGCGTCGGAAAGGGCCTGGCGGGCGGCGGGAACGGGCGCCTTGGGCATGCGGCCCTTCTCGACGCGGGCGAAGCCGGTGGCCAGGATGCGGGCGATGCCGGCGCCACCGGATAGTTCCCGGGCCCGGTCCTTCCCGGCCACGATCATCCCGGCCGTGCCGTCGGCGGGGTGGGTCTGGCTGCCGAAACTGACGACGCCTCCCGGCGCCACCGGGGCGAGCTTGGCCAGCGCTTCGGCGGTCGTGTCGTGGACGCCCTCGTCGGCCTGGACCACGAGCGCCGGCCCACGCCGGCGCTCGATGTTGACCGGCACCATCCACGGCCGCTGGAAGGCCCGGCCGTCGGCCAGGGCGTCGCGGTACTGCTGATAGCGGAAGAGGGTCAGGTCGTCGAGCTCCTCCTTGGTCATCCCGCCCTCGGCGGCCACCGCTTCGGCGGTGGCGACCATCGACGTGCCGCCCCAGGGGTCGCGTTCGAAGGAGTCGAGCACCCACCGCTCCACGTCGGGCGTCCCGCCGGGCCGGGCGCCGCCGGGGTGGATCAGGACGGGCCCGTTGCTGGTGCGGTCGGTGGTGACGGCCAGCACGACGGCGCCCGGTTCGAGCGCCACGGTGGCCGCCGCTGCCTCCAGGCAGGCGACACCGGTGGCGCAGGCCTGCGACAGCATGGCGCCGCTGACGTCGGTGGCGCCGAGGCGGGCGGCCAGCGTCGGGGCGCCGTAGAATGATTCGCGCTGCGGGACCGTCCAGCCCAAGACGAGCCGCGTGATGACGGTGGGATCGAGGGCGGCCCGGGCCAGGGCATCGCGGGTGACGGCCGCGGCCAGGTCGAGGCTGCTGACGTCAGCCAGCGATCCCTGCCAGCGGACGAACGGCGAGGACCAGGCCAGCCCGAGCGGGATGCAGGGCGTACCGAGCTTCATCAGCGTTCCTCTTTTCCCGTTTCGCCGTTGGCGCGAACATGAACCAGCGGGGTCTTGTAGGCGCCGCGGGGCAGCGTTCCGGGAGCCACGACCGACACCACCGCCCGGACCTGGAGGCGGCCGCGCAGCTCGGCCTCGATCCGGCGGGCCAGGCCGGCGTAGCGGTCGGTCTCGAGGCCTTCGGCGGCTTCGATGTCCACGGGGATGGCATCGTCGAAGCGAACCTGATCAGGGCGGTCCTTCCAGATCCGTACGTAGGGTTCGACGGCGTCGCCGACGGCGGAGAGGGCGACGTCGCGGATGGCGGTCGGGAAGACGTTCATCCCCTTGTAGATCAGCATGTCGTCGGTCCGCCCGATGCAGCGGATCCGCGGTGACGTGCGCCCGCAGCGGCAGTCGACGCCGGTGACCACGACGTGGTCGGACGAGCGGTAGCGCAGCATCGGCGTCGCCTCCCGGGCGAACGTCGTGTAGACGACCTCGCCGGTGGCGCCCTCCCGCCAGCGGCGCTGCGCTCCGGTGGCGGGATCGATGAGCTCGATGGCCACGCCCCGCTGGGCGCAGAAGTGCATGCCGCGTTCATCGTCGCACTCCCCCCATACCGCCGACAGCACGTCGGCCAGCCCCATGACCTCCCGCACGTGGTCGAGGCCCCACCCGGACCGGACCTTCTCCCGGATCTCAGGCTGACCGAAGCCCGGCTCGCCACCGCCGAGGAACTTGGTGATGCCGAGGGAGGCGGCGGGGACGCCGATCAGGTCCTCGCAGTGGTCGGTCAGGTACGTGCCGAACGAGGCGGTGGACAGGACGGCGTTGACCTGGAGCCGGGGAAACGAGCGGAGGATGCGTTCGGTCGGGAACCCGCCGAGCCAGGCCAGGGTGGCGCCGATGGTGCGGAAGCCGTCGGCGTAGGGCAGGCCGCCGGCGACACCGGGGAGGCCTACAAGGTGGGCGACGACGTCGTCGGGACGGATGCCGGCGGTGAAGAACACGGCGGCGATCGTCTGACGCCACAGCTCGAGGTCGGCGGCAGTGAGGGCGTAGTGCAGCGGATGGCCCGTCGTCCCCGACGACGACACGACCTGGACGATCTCCGACAGCGGCACCGCCTGATGGCGCCCGAACGGCTCGCCCGGCGAATTCTCCTCCTGGGAGCGGCGCAGCTCGTCCTTGGTGGTGAACGGCAACTCGGCCAGCAGCTCCAGGGACCGGGGGCTCCCCGCCGGCCGGGCGGGCGAGTCGACGCGGTCCTTGTGGAAATCGGACCGGGCCCGCAGCCCGTCGAGGAAGTGGACGAGGTGACCGGCCTGCCAGGCCTCCACCTCGGACCACGGCGCCGTCTCCAGCTCCTCGTCCCAATACCGCCGGTCCATGGTTGCCAGCTCCTTAGGGGACAAGCCCGTCCGTCACCCGACGGCAGGCCTCCAGCACCTCGGCGAACCTGCACGACCCGGGGACGACGCCAGCCGTCAGCGTCAGTGGCGTTCCCGGCGGCGGCGCCGCCCACTCCTTCGGCTCGGCCGCCAATGTGACGCCCCGCAACCGGTTGGCCGGACCGGCGATCGTCGTTCCCTCGGGGCCGCACAACCCGATCGATGGCGGGACGCCGGACAGCGCGTCGGCGGTGGCATGGCGCACGATCATCACCGGCGCCGCCTGGTGGAAGCGCGTCACATTGACCAGCGGCGTCACCACCGACCGCCAGGCGTCGAGGACGGCGGGGGGAGGCAGCGCCTCCTCCACGACGACGACGAGGTTGACGCCGGCTTCAAGGAACCGCTTCAGCACTCCCAGAAGCCGCGCTCCCACGTCCTCCAGCACCGCCGCCGCCACCTCGTCGGCCAACGATCCCGCTTCCGCCTGCTCGGCCATCCGGGCCGGGCCGGTCAGGACGGCGACGAGCACCGGCTCGCCTGCTGACGTCGTGGCCAGCCGGCCGGTGGCCTCCACTGCCGCCTTCACCGTGTCGCCCGACCAATCACCGCCGAAGACCGTGATGGCGTCGGTGCCGAGCGCCTGGTGCAGCGCCGTGAGGCCCTTGGCCAGCTTCGTCGGGTCGGTCAGGAAGGCGTCGAGGGGCAGCGCCTCGATTTCGGCCGCCTGGGCCAGCACCAGCGGGGCGAACAACCCGGGCTGGGCCCGGCCGCTCCGAGCGAGCAACCGGGCCCGGGCACGGGGGGTGGGAGGCATGGCGTCGATGTCCTATGGGCGCATGATCGGCTGGAGCGGCCGGGCGTCGGGCCAAGACCCGTAATAGGCCAGGATCTCCTCCGGCGGGCGCTTCTGGGACCACTCGGCTTCGAACTCGGCGTAGGGCCGGCCCCGCTGGAGGCGGGCCTGCCGCTCGGCCGCCCGCCGCTCCTCGGTGGCGACGGGGTCGACCCGCCGGCGCTCGGGGTTCCAGGCGACGTGGTGGATACGCTCGGCCGTCCACTCCGAGATGTTCCCGTTGAGAAGGTCCTCCTCGACCGCCGCGGGGTCCCGCTCGAGGGGGTCGCCGTAGCCGGCGCCGCCGGTGGCGAAGCCGATGGTGACGATGTCGTTCTGGTTGTAGGGCCGGACGGAGCGGCCCTGGAACTCGTTGTCCCACTGCCCGTTGATGGAGTGCTCGGCCAGCATCGTGGGCACGTCCATGTCCATGGTGTCGCCGGCGGCCAGCCGCTCGACGAGGTCGGCGCCCCGGACGCTGATCCCGGGAATGGTGCAAGGGGCGTAGCCGCCGAACAGGGGTTGCGGCGTCTGGATCTTCGAGTTGTCGGCGATGGCCATCATGTAGACCGCCGGTACGTGGTGGGCCACCCACACCTGGGCGGTCCCGACCCCGCCGCGGTACTTGCCGTGCCCGCAGGAGTCCTTCCAGTGCTGCGACACCGGGATGAAGAGCGGGAACTCGTTCTCGACGTGTTCCACGTCGGGGGCCCGGCCGGCCGGGCACCATGGGAAGCCGAAGGCATTCATGCCGTCGGACGTGGGACGGCCACCCTGCCCTTCGGTGTTGATGGTGTAGGCCAGCATGTCGGCGAAGGGCATCTGCCACTGTGAGAGCCCGGCGAGCACGAGGGCGTTCCCGCCATTGCCCATCGACGCCCCCGCCTGCTGCCAGGCGGCGGTGGAGAAGAACGCCTTGGCGAAGGTGTTGTGCACCGCGCTCATGACGCCGGTGGCGATCATGACTGAGCACGACGTCGCCGCCCGCACGTCGGGGTAGAGGCACGACCCCGGCTCGAAGACGAAGTCGATCGGGGCGAACGTGGCGTTGCTGATCGGCAGGTCGTGGAAGACGTACTCGTAGACGAAGTTGGCGAAGTGGCCGATCGCCGCCTGGGGATGGGCGTTGTAGGACGACGCCGTCTCCGGGCCGGTGCCGGTGAAGTCGACGGTCAGGTGGTCGCCGTCCTTCACCAGCGTCATCACGCACGACCGGACGAGACCCTGGTTCATCCCCACCGAGTCGGCAAAGGTGACGCAGCGGTACTTCCCGTCGGGCCAGGACTGGATCCGCTTGCGGGCTCCCTCCTCGGCGACCTGGAGCATCTTGCGGAACAGGCCGACGACGGCGTCGACGCCCTCCCGCTCGCACATCTCCACCACCCGGGTCCGCACCCGGTCGGCGGTGGTGCAGCGGGCCTTGAGGTCGACGGCCACCATCTGCGGCGCCCGGATCCCGAAGGCCTGGAAGACGTTGAGGATGTCCTCCCGCAGTTCGAAATTCTCACCGATCTTCGTCGGCGGCAGGTTGAGGCCCTCCTCGAAGCGGGCCGTGGCCGAGACCGGCATGCCGCCGGGTTCCGACGCCCCGGTCTCGGTGGTGTGGACCAGCGCCGCCGTCCAGGCGATGAGCTGGCCCTCGAAGAAGACCGGCATGGCCACCATCTGGTCGGGGTTGTGGATGCCGCCGTAGACGGCGTCGTTGGCGAACCACAGGTCGCCGTCCTTCACGCCGGGGTTCTTGGAGTAGTTGGCCAGGATGTACTTGATGATGAGGGGCGGGATGACGGCGTGGAGGTAGCTGCCGCAGGAGCCGTTGACCATGTCGCCGTCGGCGGTGAAGATCCCCACCAGCGAGTCGCCGGCGATCCCCATGGCGGAGCGGCAGGAACGGACGAAGACGTCCATCCCCTCGTCGAGGATGTCGTTGGTCCGCTGGAAGCCGATCTCGAACTCCCCGAGGCCGATCTGCTCCACGCACTTGAGCTCGTGGTCGGTGGCCGGCACCGGCTTCAGCCAGTGAAGCTTCTCCTCCAGCGTGGGGATGCCGCTCACGACGCCCTCCCTCCCGCCGTGGCCAGCGCCTCGGCGTCGATCTTCTGGCTGTGGGTCGAGACCGGCGCGGCGAGCGATTCGAGCACGCCGAGGCCGTACCGGTCGATGGAGTACCGCATCCCGGGTGGGACGACGATCGTGGTCAAGGGCGCTTCGACGACGGCTGGGCCGGCGATGACGTTGCCGGGCCGGAGCGAGTCGGCGTCGTACAGCGCGGTCTCCACCCAGTCCCGCGTCTCCGGCCAGTAGGCCTGTCGTGACCCGGTGATGGCCGCCTTGGCGTCCTCACCCTCGAGAGCCGACTCGGGAAGAACGGGCTTCGGCGTCGGCACCGTCACCTTGAGCACGAAGTTGTCGAGGTACACACCGCCGGGCTTGTTGACCACCAGCGGGCTGAACGCCTCGGAGAACTCCTTCTCGAAGTCCTCGTAGACCGAGATGACGTCCTTCTCGCTCTCCAGGAACAGGACGGACGAGGCCATGCGCTTCACGTTGACCTGGCCGCCGTAGAGCATGTCGAGCTCCAGGCTGAAGGTGGCTCCGTCGGCCGGGAGACCCTCGGCCAGCAGGTCCTGGCGGGCCTGGTCCATCAGCTGGCGGACGGTGGCGTTGAACGTCTCGTAGTCCTCGGTCCACTTCTGGGTGAGCGACTCGAGGAAGATCATCCTTTTCGACGTCTCGTAGACGTGGACGATGTCCATGATCGAGCTGCCCAGCGCGCAGAACACCGGCGCGGAGGGGAACACGACCGCCTTGGCCAGGTCGCCGAGGTAGCCGGACACGTGGGTCGGCCCGGCGCCGCCGAAGGCGAAGAGGATGAAGTCCTCGGGGTGGTAGCCCCGGAGGTGGATTTCCCGCTTGATGGCCGAGGCCATGTTCTGGTCGACAATCCGACGGATCAGCGCCGCCGCCTCCTCGACCGGCACACCGAGTGGCTCGGCGATCCGCTCCCGGATGGCCCGTTCCGCCTTGGCCCGGTTCAGCGGCATGCGCCCGCCGTAGTAGGTGTCAGGGTTGATGTAGCCGAGGACAACGTCGGCGTCGGTGACGGTCGGCTCGGTCCCGCCCTGGTCGTAGCACACCGGGCCGGGCATCGAGCCGGCGCTGCGGGGCCCGACGTTGAGCTGGTTGCCGATCGGGTTGATCCAGGCGATGGAGCCGCCCCCGGCGCCGATCGACAGGGTCTGCAGCATCGTGATGCTGACCATCCAATGGTCGATGATCGGCCGGAACTCGTAGTTGCGGACGGAGTCGCCGACCACCAGGCCGATGTCGAAGCTCGTGCCGCCCATGTCGCCGGCCACCACGTTGTGGTAGCCGAGGCTCTGGGCCAGGTGGTACGAGCCCATGAGGCCCGACACCGGCCCCCCGTTGTAGGTCCGGCTGGCGGTGGTCTTGAACACCTCGCCGGAGCCGCCGGAGTTGTGGATCATGAGGAAGCTGCCCCGGTAGCCGGCCTCCCGCAGCTTGTCCCAGGTGGACGACAGCTCCGTCTGCATGGCCCGCTGCAGGTAGGCGTCGAGCACGGCCGTCATCGTCCGCTCGTACTCGCCGAGCTTGGCCACCACCTGCGACGACAGCACCACCGGCAGGTAGCCGATGTGAAACGCCTTGTACTCCTCCCGGATGATCTCCCGGACGCGCCGCTCGTGGGCCGGGTTCATGAAGCTCCACAGCAGCGACACCACGATGGCCCGGGCGCCGCGCTCCATGAGGATGCGGAGCTTGCGGCGCACGTCGTCCTCGTCGAGGGGCCGCATGACCGTCCCGGTGGAGTCGACCCGCTCCTTCACACCCACGATGAGACGCCGGGGGACGAGCGGCTCGGGCTTGTGCTGGACGGCCAGGTTGCGCCGCTCGGCCAGGCGGGTGCCGTCGGTCCACTGGGCGCCGCGGCCGATGAGGACGGCGTCCTCGTGGCCCTCAGTGGTGATGAGCCCGACCCGGGGACCCTTCCGTTCGATGAGGCGGTTCATCGCCACCGTCGTCGAGTAGCGGACGACGTCGATCCGGGGCAGGAGCTCCTCGAGCGTGAGGCCGGCTTCGGCGGCGCCCTCCTCGATGGCGTTCATGAAGCACACCGACAGGTCATAGGGCGTGGTCGGCGCCTTGGCAATGGTGCGTTCCCCGTCGAGGGTCAGGACGAAGTCGGTGAACGTGCCGCCGACGTCGATGTCGATCGAGTTGAGCCGGTTCCCAGCCATGCTCTCGGCAGGGGAAGTCGTCGTCACAGGGCCACTCGTCACAGGGACACCTCCCGGCCCTCGGCCACCGCCAGGCGGCCGTCCTCGATCCGGATCTCACCGCTGGCCAGGCGGGCCTTCAGCCGGTCGACGTCGAGCTCGATGTCGACGGTGATCGGATGGCCGGGCGGCAGGTACTCCGTTTCGACCTGGGCGCCGCAGCCGGGGCAGTAGAACTCCAGGATCCGAACCCAGTCCGGATCAGGCGAGAACGTGAACGCCCCTTCGATGAGCGGCGGATGGACCTCGCGGGGGTCGCGCTCGTAGACGAGGCACCCTTCCTTGTAGGGCTGCCGGGCTGACACCAGCTCGGTGTCGCACCGGTTGCAGCGCCACGCCTCGGCGTCGAGGTCGAGGTCGAGGTACTCGGTGAAGCGGATGCGGGTCGCGGTCATTCCTCCCCCTATGCCTTGCGCAGGACGCCGTTGGCGAATTCGTCGATGGCCAGTGACCAGCCCGGTGGCACGAGGCACGTCATGGTCTCCCCCACCGCCAGCGCCGGCCCCTCGACTGCGGCGCGCCCGATCAGGCTGGCCCAGTCGTAGACCGCCGTGTGGTGGCGGGCGCCGCGGAGCATCACCGGACGGCGGACGAGCGGCGGTGGTGCCGTCGATGCGTCCGGCGACGGGTGGCCGACGGGCTCGTAGGCCCCGACCGGGAAGCGGGCCCGGATCCGGGCGACTTCGACGTGACCGCCCCCGGCGTCGGACAGCGCGTCGTCGATCGTCCCGGCCCGGACGATTCTTCCGGGGGACGCCCCCGAGCCCCCGGGGCGGGCGGCCGACCCGTTGGCCGCCAGATCGAGCTCGACCTCGATGGTGGCGGCGTCGGGGTCGAACCCCTCGGCCTCGAGGTCCCGGCGGGCGGTGGCGACGAGGTCATCGGCTGCGGCGCGGGCGTCGGAGATTCCGGCGAGGCTGCGCTCGTAGACGTGCACGACGTCGGCGACCGACGACCCGAAGGCGGCGAAGACCGGCCCGAGGCCGAACACCCGGGCGGTGGAGATGCCGAGCCGCTCCGCCACCGGCGCGGCGAACATCGACCCGTTGCCGCCATAGGCGAACAGTGTGACATCGGCGGCGTCGAGGCCGGCCTTGCCCAGCGTGGAGCTGACGAGGTCGGCCACCATGCCCACCGCCGTGTCGGCCACTATGGTGGCCGCTTCCTCCGCCGAAACGCCGAGCGGCTCGGCCAGCTGTTTGGTGAGGGCCTCCTCGGCCCGGGCCAGGTCGAGGGTGCGCCGCCCGCCGAGGAAGCGGGTGGGGTCGAGGTAGCCGAGGATCAGGAAGGCGTCGGTGACCGTGGCCTGGTCGCCGCCGAGGCCGTAGCAGGCCGGGCCGGGAGCGGCGCCCATGCTGTCGGGGCCGAGCCGCACGCCGCCGCCGTCGACGGGCCGGGCGACGCTCCCGCCGCCGAGAACGGCGGAACGCAGCAGCGGTAGCGACGCCCGCACGGAGATGTCGAAGATGTCGCCGTCGCGGGTGAACATCGGTTCACCGCCGAGGACGACGCTGGCCTTGGCGGTGGTCCCACCGACGTCGAGGCAGAGGACGTCGGACAGGGCGTAGCGGCGGGCCAGGTAGGCCGACGCGTACGTCCCGAACACCGGACCGGACTCGATCGTGTCGAGCGCCTTCGTCTTGCCGACCCGGGCGACGCCGCCGTTGATGTGACCGACGAGGAGCGGCCCGTCCCAGCCTTCGTCGTACTTCAGCATGTCCTCGGCCTGGAACAGCGCGGAGGCCAATCGGGTGTGGGTGTAGGCGTTGATGAGGGAGCAGTGGGTACGGGTGGCGTCGTCGTGGACCTGGGCCATCTCGCTGCCCATCACGACCGGTACGGCGCCCAGGTAGTGGTCGGGGTACTGGGCCTCGATGACGCCGGCCACGGTCCGCTCGGACGCGTTGTCGGGGAAGGCGCCGTCGAGGCTCACGCAGATGCGCCGCACGCCCTCCTCGAACAGCCTCTTGACAGCGGTGAGGACGTCGACCTCGGTCGGGTTCTCGGGCAGGCCGATCACGTTGTGCTCCGCCACCAGCGTCCCGACCGCCGGCGATGGACCGGCGCCGTAGAGGTCGCCCTCGTGGCCGTGGCGGACCAGCAGCCCGACCTTCGCCCCCGTTCCCTCGCCCAGCACGTTGGAGGTGATCGTCGACGACCACCGGATGAACGACACGTGGTCGAGGAACCCGGCGACATCCTCCTCGTAGCCGAGCAGTCGGGCCGCCTCCACCAGAACCTGACGGAACGAGACGGTGAAGTCGTGCGGGGTGGTGTCGACCTTGATGGCGTGGAGCTCGCTGCCGTCGGCCACCAGTCCGTCGGTCATGGTGCCGCCGGTGTCGATGTCGACCGTGTACATAGCCTCCCCTTCCGGTCGCCGGAACGGATCGAGCCTCGCATTCTGTCTTCCCGACGACCATGTACCGACCGGACAAAAGACCGACCAGCCGAATTGTTCAAGGAGTACAGACGTCGGACGGGCGGCGCGGTTTAGGCTGCGTCCCGGGCAGCAGCCATTGGCCCGGGGGGACCAATCCATGGCGGCCGACATCGAGGAGAGCCAGCGCAGGATCAGCGCCCTCGTGCGGGTGGGCCGGGCCATGGTGTCCGCCGCCGACTACGAGCTGGCCCTCGGGACGCTCATCGAGACCGTGAGCCGGCTCCTCGACGTGGAGACCGGCGGGTTCCTCGTCTACGACCCGGCCCACGACGAGCTCGTCCTCCAGCAGCCCGCCTTCGGCATCGAGGATCCGAAGCTCATCGCCGAGTACCACGTCCCGCTGTCCGCCGGAGGGAACGCCGTCCGCGTGTTCCTTTCGCAACGGGCCTACCTCTGCAACGACGCCGAGCACGACCCCCGGATGATCCACCGGTTCGTGGAGATGTTCGGCGCCCGCAACATCCTGTCGATCCCCCTCATCGTGGAGGACCGACCCATCGGCGTGTTCCACGCCATCAACAAGCGCAGCGGCGACTTCGACCACGCCGACCTCGACCTCCTCACCCTCGTGGCGCCGCTCATGGCCGTCAGCGTCTCGTCGGCCCAGATGTTCCGGGAGCTGCGGGAGAAGAGCCGCCTGCTGGAGCGGGCCGTGTTCCTCCAGGCGGAGCTGTCCCGCACCGCCCTCGACGCCCCCGGTATGGAACCCCTGGCCGAGCGCCTCGCCGACCTCATCGCCCGGCCGGTCATGGTCCTCGACTCCGCGCTGCGGCCGATGGCCAGCGCCCGGTGGCCGGAGGAGCAGCTGCCGAACCAGTCGTGGCTCCGCCGCGGGCGCCTGCCCGATCCCGGCGGCACCGGGACCGGCCGCGGCGGGAACACGGCCGGCGACGCCGCCGATCATCCCGTCGTGACTCCGATCGCGGTCGGGACCCATTTCGGCGGGTACCTGGCCGTGCTGCCGGGCGGGGCCAGCCTCGACGTCCTCGACACCCGGGCGATCGAGCACGCGGCGGGGATCTTCGCCCTCGAGATGCTCCGGGAGCAGAGCGCCTACGAGGTGGAGTCCCGCCTGAAGGGCGACGTCCTCCAGGACCTGTTCACCGGCAGCTACCGGGACGAGGACGAGGCCGCCGGGCTGCTCCGCCGGCTGGGCTACACCCTGCCCGGCGCCTACCGGGTCGTCCGGGTGGAGGCCGCCGCCGCCTCCGGTGACCGGGAGGGCCGCCCCGCCCGCTGGCAGGAGGAGATGCAGGGGCCCCACTCCCGGCTGTACGGCGCCCTCAACGAGGTGTGCGTCAAGGTCCTCGGCGTGGCGGCGGTCGCGCCGTGGAGGTCGGGGTTCCTGCTGCTGATGCCGGCGCTGAACCCCGAAGGTGACTTCCAGGTCGCCCAGGAGCTGTTCGAGCACTTCCGATTCGTCGGCGAGCAGGTGCGGCCCGGGCTGAGACTCTCGCTGTGCCTCGGCTCGGCGGTGGCGGCCGTGGGGGCGCTCGGCCAGTCGCTCGAGGAAGCCGAACGGGCCCTGGCGGTGGCCCGCACGCTGGAGATCGTGGACCGGCCCCTGGCCTTCGAGCACCTCGGCGTCTACCGGGTCCTCCTCGGCCCCAACAACGCCCGCGACCGGCGCGACTTCGTCGACGAGGCCCTCGGCAGCGTCGTCCGCTACGACCTGGAGCACGGCACCGACCTCGTCGACACGCTGCGGGCCTGGGTGGCCGCCGACTACAACGTCGGAGCGGCGGCGTCGCGGATGTTCGTCCATGCCAACACCCTCAAGTACCGCCTCAAGCGGATCCGGACGCTGATCGGTGGGGATCCGTCCCGCGGCGACCTGCGCCTCCAGATCGAGCTGGCCCTCAAGATGCTCGACCTCCCCCGCCTCACCTCGATCGCGCCGCCAGCCGAGCGCTGAACTTCGGCGTTGCGGCCCGCCCGTCAGCTGTTGCCGTTGCCGGCCACTTGGCCGACGTGGGCCTCGGGGCGGTGGTGCAGCGGCCCCCCGTCCGACAGCAGGAAGATCACGAGGTCGGCGATCTCCTCGGGGGTACGGAACCCGTCGATGCTCACGCCGGCGTCGAGGTCGACCTCCCGGAGGCGGCCCGGGCAAACGGCATTGACCCGGATCTTGCGCCGTTCGCATTCCAGCGCCGCCACCTTCGTCAGGCCGAGCACACCGTGCTTGGAGGCGGCGTAGCCGCCGAAGCCGACCGCCCCGACCACCGCCATGTCGCTGGCCATGTTGACGACGGCGCCGCCGTCGCGGACGTGGGGCAGCGTGTGCTTGAGGCCGAGGAACGTGGGCCGCAGGTTGGCGTCGATCATGGCGTCGAAGTCCGCCTCCGACGACTCCGTCAGCAGCCGGGCGGGCCCCTCGACGTCGACATTGTTGAAGAACAGGTCGACGCCGCCCCACAGCTCGCAGGCCCGGGCGACGTAGCCGGCGACGTCCTCCGAGCGGGTGAGGTCGGCGACGAACGTCTCGACGCCGCCGAGGTCGCGGTCGAGGGCGGCGAGGGCCTCGGCGTCGGGGTCGACCACCAGCAGCGTCGTGCCGCGACTCCACAGCGCCCGAGCCACGGCGGCCCCGACCTCGCCGGCGGCGCCGGTCACGATGGCCACCTTGTCTGCGAACGGCATGGGTCTCCTCCGGGCGCTCGACTGTCGCTCGGTCGGGTCGTCAGGGCCTTTAGATGCGGACCTCGCGCCGCAGATTCTCGGGCGGGACAGGCAGGGCGGCGTCCTCACGCAGCGTCGCCTCCAGCAGCTGGGTCACGTACTCGATCTGCAGCCCCAGCGCCTGGAACCGCTCCGCCATCACCTCCTGGGCGGCCTCGAGGTCGACGAGCCGGCGGCGGTTTTCGATGTCGTCCTGCGATCGCACGAGCGCGAGGCCCACGCCGGCGCAGAGGAGCGCCCCGACGCCGCCGCCCAGCACGTAGGGCAGCTGGATCGACACGAACACCTCGTCGGCGATGCTGGCGTACCCGACGCCGAGCACGACCACCGCCGCCACCAGCAGCGTGATCCCGGCCACCAGCCGGCCCCGCTCCCGCATGAGACGCTTCACCGTTGTCCTCCTCGACGAGCGCGGCTCGGGCGGAGGAGCCCGCGGGCCGCAACGATCACGACGATCATGGCGCCGGCCAGGGCGAGGAACATCCGCTGGACCTCGTCGGCGTCGTGCAAACCCATGCCGCTGACGGCCGCCAAGGCGGCCCGCAGCGCCGGTGTCCGGGCCGAGGTGCCGGCCCGGCGCTCCACCACCAGCGGCCGTTGCGGCGGCGCCGCCGGCGAGGCGGTCGTCGCCGGCACCTCGGGCGTCACGTCCCGGGTGAAAGTGACAGGTCCGCTACCGGCCTCGGCGAGGTCTCCGGACGGGTCGGTGCTGCCGAGGGCCGCGCTGTCATCCGCCGCCGGCGCGGGCGCAACCGAGGCGAGCGGGACGGAGCCGGCCGCCTCGCTCTGGCCGTCGGCCGGAGCCGGGGGATTGAACGACAGCCCCGGGCTCTCACCGGCTCCGGCCGGGCTGGCGCAGGCGGGGTCGCAGCGCTGCCCGACGACACTCACCTCGGCGCCACCGACGGCGAAGCCGCCGCCCTGGAAGCCCTGCGGGTTCGAGGCGCCGAACTTCGGGTCCCGGTGGATCACGGCCAGCCCGCCGGTCTGGGCGGAGATCTGCTGCTTGTTGTCCGACGCGTTGGCCAGCGACGGGAGGAGCCGGACGTCGCTGAGCCCGGCCTGGGTCAGGGCGGCGCGCACCTTGTCGGCTGCCGTCGGGTCGCCCTTGTCGGCGACCACGATCCCCCGGTCGGTCACCATGACCGGGGTCTTGCCGACCATGGCGCCCTCGACCACCGTCGTCGCGACCCCCTTGGGGTCGCCGGGCAACGACGGGACGAACCCATAGGCCCGCGACGTCAGGCCGTCGATGTGGAGCGGGCCGATGGTGAGGCCATGGAGGACCGACACCGACTCCGCCTCCACCCCGTCGCTCGACGGCCGGCCGCCGGAGGTGACCACCGCCTGGTCGAGCGCGAAGTATCCCGGCACATCCATCCGCGTCACGGCGGCCTCGGCGGACCCCGCCGCCGCCTCCTCGGCCTTGGCGTGGAACCGCCCGTCGACCGTGCGGGCCTCACCGGCATTGAGCACCGCCGTCACCGGCCCGGAGAACGTCGTCTCGTGCGGATCCGTCGGGTAGTAGGCCGGCGCCTCCCCCGGCGGCGGGTCGGGCAGCGCCCCGCTGGTGCCGCCGGGACCGCCGGCCACGCCGTAGACGTAGGTGGCGCCGATGCCGCGCTGGACGAAGGCGGCGATCTCCCGGGTGTTGACCGGCGGCCCGTCGATCTCCGAGTGGGCGCCGACGAGACGGTTCACCTCGTCGCCGATGGCGAAGAAGTAGCCGGTGGCGACCTGGCCCTGGGCCGCCGTATTCAGGTGCTGGAATCCGAAGAAGCCCGAAGCGGCCGACGACCCGTCCGGCCCGCCGGCCGCCGGAGGGCCGAAGTCCTCCGCCGCCACCGGGGGCAGCACGGCGAGGAGGCCCGTGGCCACCGTCGCGGCCAGCACCAGCAGGCGTTTCATGTCGCTCACCTCCGACCCGCGGCGGCCGCGGTCCCGGTTGCCGTTCCGAAATAGGCGCCGTGCAGCACGTCGACGTCCTGGCGCAGCCGGCTGGCCGGGCCGTGGTACACGACCTCGCCCCTCCGCAGCAGGTAGGCCGACCCTGCGATCTCGAGGGCGGCGGTGGCCGCCTGCTCCACCAGCAGGCAGGCCGTCCCGAGTTCCCGGTTGAAGCGGACGATCGTGTCGAGCAACGTCTCCACCATGAGCGGCGCGAGCCCCAGCGACAGCTCGTCGATCATGACGACCTTCGGTTCCGACAGCAGCGCCCGGCCGATGACCAGCATTTGTTGCTCACCGCCGGAGAGGCTCCCGGCGATCTGGGCCCGCCGCTCGGCCAGCCGGGGGAAGATCGAGAAGATCGGCTCGGCCCGGCGGTCGAAGTCCCGCCAGGTGCCACCCCTGGGGTACGCGCCCATGAACAGGTTCTCCTCGACACTCATGCGGGGGAAGACCTTGCGGCCCTGGGGCACGAGGGCCACCCCCCGGCGGACAACCTGCTCGGCGGCCGAGGCGAGCGGCTCCCCGTCGAGGAGCACGTCGCCGCCGCGGGGCAGCATCCCGGCCACGGCGTTGAGGGTCGTCGTCTTCCCGGCGCCGTTGGGGCCGATCATGGCCACGATCTCGCCGGTGCCGACGGTCAGGTCGATGCCCCGCAGCACGACGACCGGGCCGTAGCCGGCGGTAAGGCCGCGCACCTCAAGCACGGGCGGCGCTCCTTCCCAGATAGGCGTGGACCACGGTCTCGTTCCGCTGCACATCCTCCGGGGTGCCCTCGGCGATCACCTGCCCGAAGTCGAGGACGGTGATCCGCTTGCACAGGCCCATGACGAGCGCCATGTCGTGCTCGATGAGGAGGACGGCGAGGCCCATGTCGCCCAGCTCCCGCATCAGCCCGACGAACGACTGGGCCTGGTCGGCGTCGAGCCCCGAGGCGGGCTCGTCGAGCATCAGCAGCGACGGGGCGCCGCACAGCGCCCGGGCCAGCTCCACCGTCCGCAGGTCGCCGAACGGGAGGCTGCCCGCCGGGACCGACAGGTCTCCCCGGAAGCCGACGAGCGCCGCGATCCGCTCCGCCCGTTCAATCTGCGGCAGCCGGCCGAGGCGGGGGTCGAAGACGTAGCGGTGGCCGGACCAGTCGGCCGTCTCGCAGCCGAACAGCAGGTTGTCGAGGACGGAGAGACTCCTGAACAAGCGGGGGGTCTGGAATGTGCGGCCCAGCCCCCGGCGGGCCCGCACCGACGGCGCCCCGCGCAGCGGGGCGCCGTCGAAGGTGACGGTCCCGGCGTCGGGCTGGAGGAGCCCCGACAGGCAGTTGAACAGGGTGGACTTCCCGGCCCCGTTGGGGCCGATGACGCCGGTGACCTCGCCGGTGCGGACCCGGAGCCGGACGTCGCGCAGCGCCTGGACGCCGCCGAAGTGGATCGACAGGTTCTCGACCGACAGCAGTTCCCGCCCGTCCTCCCGGCCGCCCCCATCGACCGACCAGGGTGCCAGGGACATCGGCCGGCGCCCGACGGGACCCGGGCCCGAATCGTGCCCGTTGCCGTTGGTTGTGCCGTCGGCGGGGCCCACGGCCACGGTGTCGCCGTCGGTCAGGCGATGCCACGCCGCCATCACGTCGCGGCCACGCTGGCGACCGGCAGGCGTGATCCGGCGCCCGAGCGGACCGGCGCCGGTCACGCCGGGCTCCCCTCGACCCGGCGCCAGACGCGGCGTCCGATCTCGGCCAGACCGCCCGGCGCCTTCATCATCACGACGAAGACCACGAGCCCGATCACGAACAGGTCGTAGTTGAGGAACTCGCTCTTCGTCAGGGTCTCCAGGTACTTGGGGATGGCGCCGAAGACGGCGCCGGCGGCGAGGGCTCCGGTCACCGAGCCGAGCCCGCCGGCCACGGCGTAGCCGAAGAACAGGATGGCCTGGGCCGGCAGCAGCAGGTTGGACGGCACCTGCAGCTGCAGGTAGACGAACAGCGCGCCGGCCACGGTGGCGATGGCGCCGGACAGGCAGATGGCGAAGAACCGGTAGGCGGCCGGCGGGTGGCCCAGGGTCGAGAACGCCATCTCCGACTCCCGCAGGGCGGTGAAGCGGGCGCCGACGCGGGAACGGTTGATGGCATAGCACACCAGCGCCACGGCGATGAGGACGGCGAGTTCGAGGTAGTACATCGACTCGTCGGTGCGGACGAAGCTGGGCCGGGCCACCTGGGTGGTGCCGGTCCCGCCGAACGCGCCGTACGTCCCGAGGTACTCGAGGAAGAACGTCTTGTGGGCCATGTAGGCGAAGGCCAGCGTGGCGATGGCGAACGACACGCCCTTGAGCCGCAGCGTGAACGCCGCCAGCAGCAGCGAGATCGGCAGCGACGACAGCGCCACGATCGGCAAGGTGAACCCGAACGGGATGTGGTGCACCTGGCACACGTTGACGGCGACCACCCCGAAACCCATCTGGGCCACGGGCGCCAGCGAGATCTCGCCGATCCAGCCGAGCACCGAGATCGACAGCACGGCCATGGCGACGATGAGGCCGTAGTCGACGGCGAACGCCGGCCCGGCCCAGTGCATGGTGAACGGCAGCGTGGCCAGCAGCGCAGCCAGGACCACTCCGCCGACCAGCCGCGAGAGTCGGGCCCGCCGGGTCAGGGCCGGGGTCGTCGCCGACGAGGCGACGGACGACGCAGCCGTGCGGATAGCGCCCTGCACCGCCCGTTCGACGTCGGTCGTGACGTCGGTGATGCTCATGCCGCCGCCAACGCCTGCTCGTCGAGCGCCTTCGTCGGGCGGATGAGCCGGATGACGAGGACGGCGACCATCAGGATGAACGGCCAGGCGCTCGGCAGCCCCCGGATGTCAGCGGCATAGATCTGCGTGAACGCCTCGAGGAGGGCGAGGACGGTAGCGCCGAGGACGGTGAGGGGCAGCGACACGAGCCCCCCGACGAAGGTCACGGCCAGCGCCTTCAGGGTGAAGGCGACGATCGACGTGTTCTCCAGCAGGTTGATCGGCGCGATCAGCATCACCGACAAACCGGCGATCCCGAAGGCCATCGCCCACACCACCGGCGCCACCAACTCCTCCCGCACGCCCATCAGCCGCGACGCCGCCGGGTCATCGGATACCGCCCGCATGGCCATCCCGAGGCGGGTGCGGCGCAGGAGGAACTGGAGCCCGAGGAACAGCAGGACGACCGTTCCCACCAGCACGATCTGGTCGTAGGACACCGCGAAGTCAGCGCCCGGAATGCTCACCACCCGGCCGGTAAAGGGCGAGGGAAAGACCTGGGCCGAGTTGTTGCTCCACCACGGCACCACGAAAACCACGCCTTGGGCGAGGAGGAACAGTCCGAGCGTCGCCACCGTCCTGCTCCCGGCGTTGGGCAGGCGCCGCACCACGAACCGCTCGAAGGCCAAGCCGACCAGCACGGCGAACGACACGCCGACCAGGAGCCCGGCATAGTACGGCCAGTGCCGCAACTGGACGAGGTCCCAGGCCACGAACCCCGCCATCACGCCGATCCCGCCGTGGGCGATGTTGAGGACCCCGGTGGTGCGGTAGACGAGCACCATCCCGAGTGCCAGCAACGAGTACAGCGACCCCGTGACGGTACCGATGATGACGGTCTGCAGCAGCTTGCTCATTTGTCGAAGGTGGCGTCGCGGTCGTCGTAGCCAATCGACTTCCAGGCGAGCTTGTCGCCCTCCCGCATCAGCTGGACCAGGTGCGTGGCGGTGTTGGCGTGATGCTGGCCGGGCCGGAAGCTGACCTTTGTGCCGAGGCCGAGGTCGTAGTCGGTCGTCGAGTCGAGCGCGTCCTTCAGCCGCTGGCGGGTCACGTTGAGGCCGAGCTTCTTCAGCGTGTCGGCGAACAGGTTGGCGCCGACGAAGCTGGTGACCGTCCAGGCCGTGTGGTCGATCTTCGGGTAGTACTTGGTCACGACCTCCCGGTAACGGCGCAACCCCGGAGTGTCCTGGTCATGGGGTGTCCAGTGGCTCGACGAGATGAGCCCCTCACCGGCCGGCCCGGTCAGCTCCGGCGTGACGTTGAAGTAGTAGAAAGTGGAGCCGGCGAACCCCTTCGGCGGTTTGTAGCCCTGGCCGGCCGCCTCCCGCATCAGCCGGGCGACGATGCCGCTGTCGGCGTAGATGGCGATCGTGTCGACGTTGGCCGCCCGCGCCCGGGCCAGCAGCGTGGTCGTGCCGGGGTCGTCGAAGCTGGCCGCCTGGACGACCTCAAGCTTGCCGCCCATCTTCTCCAGCACTTCCTTGTACCCGTCCCGGAACGACTGCCCGGTGGGGCTGTTGAGGTGGAGCAGGGCCGCTTTCTTCACGCCCTGCTTCTCCACCTGCCATTTGGCCAGCACCCGGGCCTCGGACATGGCCGGAACGCCGAGCGGCCACGACCACTGCCCCCCATACTGGACAAGACCCCAGCCGTCAGGACCGACGTTGGGCACCTTCTGCTGGTCGGCGTACGCCGTCAGCGGGTCCGTGGTGCTCACCGACTGGGTGCAACAGATGGCGAACACCTTCTCCCGCTCGACGAGGTCCCGGGCGGCGTTGATGCCCTTGGTGCCGTCCCAGCCGTCGTCGCGGACGAGCACGTCGAGCTTGCGCCCGTTGACGCCGCCGGAGTCGTTGATCGATTGCAGCGTGGCCCGGGCGGCCAACGACAGGTTCTGGCCGACGTAGCCGACCGGCCCCGAGTAGATGCCGATGTGGCCGACCTTGATCGACGTGGCGGTGACGCCGACGTCGGTGTTGCCGTTGGCCTGGGCCGGTGCGGCGCCGGGCGCCGGAGATGCCGCGGAGGCGGCCGAGGAAGCCGCCGCGCCCGGTCGGGCGGCGGGCGCCTGGCCCCCGCCGCCAGACACGGGCGCGCCGCCCGGCGTCGCCGAGGACGCCGAACGGGAGCCACCCGACGCCGAAGCCCTGCCGCCAGCCGCCGGCGTGCCAAACGACGGCGCCGCACCGGCGGCCGGGCTGGCACCAACGGAGCCGGGCCCGCCGACGCTGGGAGCTCCGGACGGCACCACGCCCGAGTCGGACGGCACGGCGGCCCCCGTCTGATCGGGGGCCGCCGAGCCCCCCGTTCCGGCGCCGCCGACGCCGTTCAGTCGGAGCAGCGCATCCCGCTGGGCCGAGCTTCCGTTGCAGGCCGCGCTCACCAGCAGCAGGACAGCGAACACGACGAGGCCGCGCCAGGATCTCATGCCTCCCCCTCAGAACTTCGATCCCGACGCCCGCCACGAGGGCGCCGGTCCGTTGGCGGAAGTGTGAGTCCACCCCGGGAAACCGTCGATGTCCGACCTGGACAAAAAGGGCAGCGCGACCGTTGTGGCCCTGGACCACCTCCCGCACCCGGGGCGTCCCAGCCCTAGCCGCTGAACGGATAGGGACGCTAAGAACTGTTTGAGCGGCCGGGATGAAGCTCCGGGACCACATCGGGACCACGAGAGGGCCACGAGCGGTACCGCACGCCCACAAATGACAACGATGTCTTTTCGCTGCTCAGCGGCGAATCGGCCCGTCGTCGCAGGTCAGCGAGGAGTGTCGGCCGACTTCTTCCGGATCGAAGACCGCCCCGTTGCCGAGCACCTTCATTCCCGTCCGGGTGCGCATCCCGTCGACGGCGTACGACCGGAAGTTGCGAGCCAACACGTCGTCCAGGCTGGCCAGGTCTGCGGCGTTCACGGCGTCGAACAGGGTTCGCACGGTCCGGGGTTGGGCGACGGACGCAGACCGAGGAGCTCCATACGGGCCACATCGAGTTCGGCGTCGGACTTCTCCCGCACCAGCCGCAGGATCTCCTCGGCGTCCGGGCCCACCGGCACCCGGATGGGCGCAGGCGTCTCCTCAGCGGCCTCGATCACCTTCGCCGCCGCGGCGTCCGCCGGCAGCCCCCGGTCCTGCATGCTGTTCAAGGCGGCGGCAAAGGCATCGAACGCTTCGCCGTACAGGTCTCGCTGCTCGGGGGTCATCGACCGGGCGACCTTCTCGAGCTCGGCGGCGGTCTTGCCCGGTCCGCCGGTGACCATGTTGCCCGGTTGGACCATCACGAAATCGACACCGAAGGGCTTCAGCTCGCCGCGGTAGACGTCAGCGAACGCCTCCAGTGCCGCCTTCGACGCGCTGGAGGGCCCGTTGAACGGCAGCGGAAAGCGACCGGTCAGCGAACCGATCTGGACAATGCGGCCTCGAGCCTTGCGCAGCGCCGGCAGGAAGGCGTGGATCACCGAGAGGCTGCCGAAGACGTTGACGTCGAACTCCCGCTTGATCGCATCGAGAGACAGCAGCTCGAGCGGACCCGGCGACAGGATGCCGGCGTTGTTGACCACCACATCGAGCCCGTCGTCACCGAGGGTCTCCGACACCTGGTTCGCCCACCCCTTGACGGCCGCCTCATCGGTCACGTCGCAGACGGTCACGGCGACCTTGCCTCCGGACGCCTGCGCGAGCTCTGGGACGGCCTCCGGCTCCCGGGCCGTACCGAACACGCGATAGCCCTTCGCTGCCAATCCCAGGGCGATCTCCCGGCCCAGTCCACTGCCTGCACCAGTGATCGCTGCCGCCCGCCGCTTCTCGGATCCTGCCGTGGTCATGGTCAGAGCTCCTCGATCGGCGCCATCCGGTACACGAACGGGCCCAGTCCCTCGCCGATGGCGAACACGATCTTGACGAGCGCTTCCTGGGAGGCGGCGTTCTCGATGGGTCCGGCCCAGACCGGGTCGTACCCGGCATCACGATTCAGCTGCTCGACCGCCTCTCGCGCCTCGGCGTCCCCGCACCACAGGTTGCTCGGTCGCGCCCGGGCCTTGCTGAGCTCCGGGTACAGCGACGCGAAATTGATGTTGAACGCCTTGGCGGTCGGGCCGTTCGTCTTCGACTTCACGAACTCCGCATTGGAGGCGAAGCCGGCGGGTGGCACGACGCCGTAGAGGTTCGTGGCATCGATCACCGTCTTGCCTTCGATGCCCCCGACCTTTTCCAGCGCCTCGGCGATCGCCCCGCCCGGCACCGCCAGCAGCACCACCTCGGCATCGGAAACATCGCCGCCGTCACGCCCGAGTCGGGTCACGGTGTGGCCGGCCTGCTCCCACAGATCCGCCAGCCCGCCGCCGACGTTGCCCTTGCCCACCACGGTGATCCGCATGGCGAAGTCCTTTCGATCGGACCACGGCCGTCCGGACCGGCCGTGATGGCGCTGGGTCAGCTGGACTCCGTGGTGACGGGGAATTCGGTCACCACCCCGGCGGTGGTGATCCGCCCGACCTTGCCGGCGACCATCTCGGTGAACCACAGGGTCCCGTCCGGACCGGCCGTGATGCCGATGGGTCCGCTCGACGCCGTGGTGACGGGGAACTCCGTCACCACCCCGGCGGTGGTGATCCGCCCGACCTTGCCGGCGAGGGACTCGGTGAACCACAGGTTCCCGTCCGGACCGGCCGTGATCGCGATCGGTCCGCTCAACGCCGTGGTAACGGGGAACTCCGTCACCACCCCGGCGGCAGTGATCCGCCCGACCTTGCCGGCGACCATCTCGGTGAACCACAGGTTCCCGTCCGGACCGGCCGTGATGCCGATGGGTCCGCTCGACGCCGTGGTGACGGGGAACTCCGTTACCACCCCGGCGGTGGTGATCCGCCCGATCTTGTTGGCGAAGGACTCGGTGAACCACAGGTTCCCGTCCGGACCGGCCGTGATGCCAGTGGGTCCGCTCGACGCCGTGGTGACGGGGAACTCCGTCACCACCCCGGCGGTGGTGACCCGCCCGATCTTGTTGGCGACCATCTCGGTGAACCACAGGTTCCCGTCCGGACCGGCCGTGATCTTATCGGGGCCGCTGAACGCCGTGGTGACGGGGAATTCGCTGATCGTGCCGGTGACGGCAGAGGCGCCAGGCGTCTCGGCGGCGATCAGGCCCAAGGCGCCGACTCCCGCCACCAGCGCGGCTCGCCACGGTCGGATCTTACGTTTGGTCGCCATGTGGTTGCCTCTCCCGCTGCTCGGAACGGCCGGCACGGCGGGGTTCGTAGGCGCAGTAGGTGTCGTAGATCCCGCCGTGGGAAGCGATGCCGTGCAGGATCAGCAGGGCATGGTCGGCCCTTTCACCCTCGAAGCGGTAGGCGAAGGTCTCGCCCAGAACGTGCTCTTCTCGTCGCATGGGCCGCAGTCTTATGATTTTTTCTCCAGCTGTCAAGAAATAGTTCCGGGTGCGGGTACGCTGCCGTCGTGCCGCCCGAACCCACTGCGCCCACCGAGACCCGAGGCCGTCCCCGCCTCCGCCGCGACGACGAGATCCTCGACGCCGCGCTGCTCGCCTTCGCCACCCACGGCTACGCCGGCATGTCACTGCGCCAGCTCAACAGCGAGCTCGGCCTCAGCCACGGCACCATCAGCCACCGCTACGGCTCGAAGGAGCGGCTGTACTACGCCGCCGTCGATCACGGCTTCGGTGGGCTCATCGCCGAAATGGACGACGAGATCGGGCGACGCCCGCCCGCGGCGGACGAACTCGCCCAGGTCCGCGAACGCTTCCGGGCCTTCCTGGTCGTCTCCGCCCGCCGCCCCGAACTCGTCCGGCTCATGAACCAGGAAGGCCTGCACGCCTCCGACCGGCTCAACTACATCTTCGACACCTACACCCAACCCGCCCTCGCCGACACCTTCGCCACGCTGGAGCGCCTGGCCAGCGCCGGCGTCCTCCGGCCCGTGCCCGCAAGGGCCTTGTTCTTCCTCCTCACCCACGGCGCCGCCGCTCCCTACACCCTGACCGCTCTCTCAGCCCGCTTCGACCCCGCCGACGGCCCCCTCGACGAACTGGCCCACGCCGAACTCATCACCGACGTGACGATCAACGCACTGCGCCGACCGGGCCCCTGATCGAAGGCGAGCCCTCGCTGAACCGCTTCACCTCGTCGACGATCGGTCGTCCACGGACTCGCCGCCCGTCCCGGGTTCGTCGATGTCCGATTTCGCTGCACTCAGGTGAAGTCTTGACCGCCGTCGACAAGGATCGTCTGGCCATTGACGTAGGCGCCGTCATCGGACAGCAGGAACGCCACCATCGCAGCGATGTCCTCCGGGACTCCAAGGCCCCGGTGGCCCCGCCGCGCTACGGCAACGAGGTCAAGGAGACCGTCTCTACGAGGACTGGTCGACCCTCGACAAGTTCCAGCGCACGAGGGGTGTGGCCGCCGTCGTCCGCGAGTCATTGGCAAGTGAACTGGCTGATGAAATGCAGAGTGCTATGCCAGCAGTCGAAGAACGCTACCGAGCGGAGAATGTCGGCCCATGGGACGACTGGGAATGGGGCTTCGTCAATGGCAAACTCTCGGCGCTGCGATGCGTGCTCGTGACTGGGACTTTTTGGACACCTGACGAAACCGGGCGGCTTTGGCACCCTACCGAGTGCGCCGGAGGCCGGCGAACGGCGAGTCGGGACGACACGGGGGGGCACATCGATTCGGTGCTCTGTGCGGGAAAGAGGGGTGGGAGGGATGAGTTTCCTCCTACGACGACGAGGAACTCGACGCCTTCCTCGTAGACCTCCGGGCCTCCCGAGAATCCGGACTTGCCTGACGCCTCGTGGCGCGCGTTGTCATCGACACCGACGTGGCGTCTGCCATCCAGAAGGGGCGGACCCCCGGCTGGGTCGCTCAGGCGATCCTCGGTCGGGAGGTGTGGCTGACCTTCGTCGCCGTCGGGGAGCTGGCCAAGTGGGCGGAGGTCCGGAGCTGGGGCGCCCCCGCCCGACGCCGGCTCGACAACTGGCTCGAGGGGCGTCCGATCATTCCGTACGACCCCAAGGTCGCCCGCACCTGGGGCGTCCTGCAGCCGCCCAACGGCGAGGGCGGCCCCGTCCCCAGAACGACATGTGGGTGGC